>CAKVCH010000013.1 GCA_934725745.1 uncultured Clostridia bacterium
ATACTTGAAATAAGTTCAAAGAGTAAACAAGACAAAAAAGACGACAAAATGAGTAGAAAGGACATTTCACAAGAAAGTGATAGACTAAAATCTATGATGGAAGTTTGTGTAAGGTCGCTTGATTTTGAAAGCGCAATTAGACTTAGGGACAGAATTTCAGAACTAAAAGTTATGCTTAACAACTAAAATTCTCTTAATTTGTGTTTAGTAAAGAAGTAAAAATATTGTAATTTGTTAAGATTTCTTTACAGCACAATAAAGATCTGATTTGATTGATTTTAGCCTAAAATAAAAGAAAAGGACATAAAAATGGAAGAAAATATCATAATTAAGGGCGCAAAAGAAAATAACTTAAAGAATATTAACCTTGTGCTTCCTAGAAATAAGATGATTGTTTTTAGTGGCGTGAGTGGGTCGGGAAAGTCTACACTTGCTTTTGACACCATTTTTGCCGAAGGGCAAAGGCGTTTTATTGAGTCTTTGTCATCTTATGCGCGCCAATTTTTGGGGCAAATGGGTAAACCTGATGTCGAGAGTATCGAAGGACTGTCGCCCGCGATTTCTATTGACCAAAAAACAACATCACACAATCCACGCTCGACGGTTGGCACTGTGACGGAAATTTATGATTATTTGCGTCTTCTTTTTGCGCGCCTTGGAACGCCATACTGTCCAAATTGTAATAAACCTATTTCTACAATGAGTGTTGACACCATAGTCGAAAACATTATGTCCTATGAAAATGATTCCAAAGTGATAATTATTGCACCTATTGTTAGGCAAGAGAAGGGGAGTTTTCAAAAACTTTTTGAAGATTTGAAAAAAGATGGCTATGTAAGAGTTGAAGTTGATGGTGTAATTGAAGAACTAAGTGGGGATATTAAACTTGACAAAAATCTAAAACACGACATTAGTGTTGTGGTTGATAGATTAAAAATACGAGATGAAAATTTGAGCCGATTGACTCAAAGCGTCGAAAGTGCCTTAAAACTTTCTAACGGACTTGTTATCGCCAACATAAACGGAACAGACTATATGTTCAATAATTCATATGCGTGCGATACTTGTGGGTTTAGTTTTGAAGAAATTTCGCCTAGACTTTTCAGTTTTAACAGCCCTTTTGGTGCGTGTGAAGAGTGTTCGGGACTAGGCTTTACAACGGACATAGACGAAAATTTGATTATAAAAGACAAAGAAAAAACGCTTAGACAAGGCGGCATGAGAATTTCTACTTGGACCATGGAAGTTTCAAATATTAGTGATATGTACCTAAACGCTCTTTCAAAAAAATACAATTTTAGCCTTGATATTCCTATTAAAGACTTGCCTAAACGGGTTATTGACTTGTTACTTTATGGCAATAATGGTGAAGAATTAGATTTGTATTATGGCGGAAATTCAAAATGGGCGGGTGGCACTTATAAAGGAAGTTATGAAGGAATTATCCCAAATTTAAGAAGGCGTTTTAGAGAATCGAAGTCTGAATATGCAAAACAAGAAATTTCTAAGCTTATGCGTGAAAAAGAATGTACCCATTGTCACGGGAAAAGGCTTAATGAAAAGGCTCTTTCAATATATGTTGGGCGCAAAAATATTGTTGAACTTACTGATATGAGTGCGGGTGATTTGCTTGAATTTTTCAATAAATTGACCTTTAAGGATAGTGAAAAGACAATTGCTCAACCGATTTTGAAAGAAATTGTTGCGAGACTCAATTTTCTTTGTGATGTCGGGCTCGATTATTTGACTTTAAGTCGGATGTCAAGAACTTTAAGCGGCGGAGAAGCGCAAAGGATTAGACTTGCGACTCAAATCGGGAGTGGACTTGTGGGGGTGTTGTATATTTTGGACGAGCCAAGCATTGGTTTGCACCAATATGACAACGAAAAATTGCTAAATTCGCTCAAAAAGCTTCGTGATTTAGGAAATACGCTTATAATTGTTGAACATGACGAAGACACAATCCGTTCTGCAGATTACATTGTTGATATTGGAAAATTTGCGGGGGTTAACGGCGGGAATGTTGTTGCACAAGGTTCCGTGCAAGACATTATGAAAAGTAAAGATTCGCTCACTGGAAAGTTTCTTTCGGGCGAAATGGCTATTGAAATACCAAAAGATAGGCGTAAACCAACCGATTTTATAAAAATTAAAGGCGCAAAACAAAATAATTTAAAAAATTTGAATGTGGATATTCCTTTAAATGTTTTAACAGTTGTAACGGGACTATCAGGAAGCGGAAAAAGTAGTCTTATTAACGAAGTTTTGTATCCAGCGGTTTCTAATTTGGTGATGAAACGAGTTTAACCGAAGGAAAATACAAGTCAATTTCGGGTACGGATAAGATTGATAAGGTAATCAATATTGACCAATCACCAATTGGGAAGACTCCTAGAAGCAATCCAGCGACCTATATTGGGCTTTTTACGCTTATAAGAGAACTTTTTGCATCAACAAAAGACGCAAAAGAGCGCGGTTATACAAGTGGGCGTTTTAGTTTTAATGTGAAAGGCGGAAGATGTGAATCGTGCGAAGGTGACGGCGAAAAGAAAATAGAAATGTACTTTTTGCCAGATGTGCATGTTCCTTGCCCAGAGTGCAAAGGGAAAAGATACAATAAAGAGACTTTGCAGGTTAGATTTAAAGGTAAAAACATTAGTGATGTGCTTAATATGACCGTTGAAGATGCGCTTACATTTTTTGAAAGTATCCCTTCAATAAAAAATAAGGTGCAAGCGCTTTACGATGTGGGCTTGGGCTACATTAAACTTGGACAAAGTGCAACAACTTTGAGTGGTGGGGAAGCTCAAAGGGTTAAACTTGCTAGCGAACTTTGCAAGCGAGATACGGGCAAAACCCTTTATATCTTGGACGAACCTACGACAGGGCTTCATTCTTATGACATAAATAATCTTATTAAAATCCTAAAAAAATTGGTTGAAAAGAACAATTCAGTAGTTGTCATTGAACACAATCTTGATGTGATAAAAGTTGCAGATTATATTATTGATTTAGGTCCAAATGGTGGCGACCGCGGTGGAGAACTTGTTGCAAAAGGAACACCAGAACAAATTGCAAAATGCAAGGAGAGCAAAACTGGAATTTTTCTTAAAAAGATTTTAAATATTTAGTTAAAAGGGGCAGAAATGCTCCTTTTTCAACTTAAAAAAAGGAAATTGAAAGGTATTAAAAATGTTAAGAAAGATTGATTTATGGCTGAATTCTTCTTTAATTGTCTGATAATGTCGTTGTAGACCTAATTAAAAGCCAATTTGTTTTTACTTTTATTACAAAATGATGTCTTTCAATTGCAAAATCTAACGAAAAAAGTTATAATAAAATTGTGGATAACTTTTATGAAATTTTAAAAATCAAGCCAAATGCTACGGAAAGAGAAATTAAGTTGGCTTTTATAGGTCTTGTATCAAAATATCATCCTGATATTTACGACGGCGATAAAGATTTTGCGCAAAAATATACTGCAATGCTTACCGAGGCCTATTCAACTTTGAAAGACCCAGAAAAAAGAAGAGATTATGACTTGCGACTTAATGCAAAGGATGAAAAACGACCACAAAAAACCCCTTCTGGCGAGAATTACAACCAAGTTATGTCTAAAAAATACTTTAAAAACGCAGAAAGAAAAGTGCAAAACAACGGCTTTTTTAGAAAACTTTTTAGGTCAAAGTTGTTTTACTGCTTGCTTTTCATCTTTGGGATAGAAGTACTTATAATACTACTTTTGTATGTGTAGTGATTTTTAGTAAAAGTTTAAATTCGAATTTAGTTAACTATAATTATTTACTATATCGATAAATTTTGCCAATGCAAAAAGGTGCGGACGCGGCGTTCGTGCTTTTTTGATGTCCAATTATTATTTTAGACGATTTTACCTATACAAATGTGGGATTTCATCTAACAATGATATCAACAATGAGGAGTTTGTTTTTATATGTGCCTTACTTATCAGCGTTTTATGGAGTTGTTAAAGGATTTTTTGCTCTAAATAACAGAAAAAAGAAAGTAGTCAATGAAGTCGTGGACGAAGAACTTAAAACAAGTTGTTTATATTAAAGCCCATAAAAAAGTGCAAAAAATCGCCATATGACATAATAATAGAGATGTTGTCAATGGCAAGGGAATAGTCGTTATTTTCAATTGCATATTTTAAGCGAGCAATGCTTTCGTCGACATTTCGTATTTTATCGTAGTTTGTAAGATAACATAGTTTGTGCTTTTCGATTTCCCAAAAATTGTCCAGTTTGTCATATTGTTGCTTGACATTATCAACATTTATGTCGGATTTGTTTGATAAAAATTGAGCGTATAAAGTTTTAGATTCTTCGTTTAAACCGCTTGAAACTTTGGCGACTGCGAGTTCTTCAAGCACGCATATAAGTGCAATAACGACAATAATTGCAATGACGGAAATTGTCCTTTTCATTTGTCCACCTCCACTTGAAAAGACTTGCATTGTTTATTCTTTTCTTGGAAAAAACCTTCACCAAGCGAATTTATTGTAAAAATCAAAACATCTTTTAGACTTTTTACATTTTGTTTGGCAAGGATTTTATCAACAAAAGATTTGTCTAACTTAAGGGCTTCTAAGTTTTCTTCTATTATTTTGCCGTCATTTATAATTACAATATTGAGTACGCTTTCGTCTGCGTTAATTTTCATCCCTTCATTGGTGACAGGGCTTGCACTAGACTTTAAAAGAACACTTATGTTGCCGTTTGTCTCGACGATTGCATATGCAACAGTGCTTAAATCAAAGCAATTTGCGACTCTAAGTCCTTCAGTTAAGTCGTTTATCGTCATATTAAGGCTTTTAAGCGCTTCATAATTTATGCCTTTTTCATCAATTACGATAACAGGCTTTCCATTAAGTATTTTTCTTACAAAAACACTTTTTCTGTTCGCCCAAGTAAAAAAGTGGTGCAAAACAACAAGAGTCAAAAGGGGAACAATTCCAAAAACGATTGGAATGGACACGTCTGACATCGGAATGCACGCAAGGTCGGCAATAATAAGAGTGACGACGAGCTCGAATGGTTGCATATCGCCGATTTGCCTTTTTCCCATAAGTCGGACAGCGACGAGAACAATACAATATATAATAATTGACCTTAAAACTAATGTTAACATACATAAGTTATTGCCAATTTTATGCGTTTTATGCTAGAAAGGCATAAAATCTACGAAAGTAAGTTAAAATATACTTACTTTTTTTTACTTTTTTTTCTTTAATGGCTAGATTATTAAGCGCGCTTTTTGGACTTAAATTCTATTTTGAGTTTAAAATTTTATTTTTCCCTTTTTGCTTTTTGTTGATTTTAAGAAAAGATAGGTCGTACATATCAAAAATTAGGCAAAACGCGAGATAGAAAATTGTTCCTAAAATACAAGATATGGCAAGCGAAAAGAAAAGGGGGATGTAAGCGTAAATTAGCATAAAAGTCCATTTTGCAATAAACATACTTGGAATGCTCGCTAAAAAGGCGCAAAGAAGGTATTTTAGGTTGAAAAAGTTAGAACCGAGTTTTTTGCAAAGCATAAAAATATTCAAAATGCTCGCGACTCCTAGGCAAAGAGCCATTCCCCAAACAAGCGACAGAACACCAAGATAGGTTGTAAAAAATGCAATGCAAATTATAAGGAGAAGGGCGCCTATAAGGTAATGGACGAAACTACGCGTTTCAAGATTAAGCGCGTTTAAGCAAGAAGTTGTGACACCACTTAGACAAATTGGCACAATTAGAAAACAGGAGTAACTAAGATAGTAGCCAGAGTCGAGATTGTTATAAAAGAAAAGCCCAATTGGACTGCCGAGCGCAAAAAAGAGTGGAATAAATATAAATGAGACAAAAATAGCAAATTTTATTGAAAAATTGACTTTGTTTTTCACTTCATCAAAATTTTGAGTATAAACTGCCGATGACAACTCGGGAATAATCGTCATTGAAAGAGAACTGATTAGCGTTGACGGGATGTATAGAAGCGGAAATGTCATTCCTAGCGCGACACCAAAAATTGCTAGTGCTTGCTCATTTGTATAACCGATTGAAACGAGTTTATATGGAATAATAATCGAAATAATTGGCATAAGAAGGCTTGAAACGACGCGAACGAGAGTAATTGGAAGGGAAGTTTTGATTGTCGATTTGTAAAAGCCTTTTGGGTTTCCAAATCTTCCACCTGATTTTCTAAATAATATAAAGACAACAATGCTTGATAAAATGCACGATATGACATACGAAATACTGGCTAGAAAAACTTTTTCGAGTGAAAAACTAAGAACTCCCAAGAATAGCACTGTCAAAATGGTTCTTATTACTTGCTCTATAAATTCCGTGAGCGACACAAAAAAGTATTTTTTATGTCCCCAAAGGTTGCCACGAAGCATTGAATAAATGCTTGAAAAAACAAGAGAAGGGAGCAATATAAAAAGAATGACAAGACATCTGGTGTCTGTAAAAAGAGTAGAAAAAAGTCTGTTAAATAAAAGAACCACAGAGCAAATTATAATTGATGTTACAACCCCCAAAATTAGGGACGCGGTAACAGTGCCTGATTCACTTTTTTTGTCGTCTTTTTCTGCAAATATTGCTGTTTGTTTACTAACAACAAGGGGAAGTCCACTTGAAATAAAGGTTTCTAAAACCATAAAAATAGAAAATGAAATTTGGTAAACTCCAAGTCCTTCTGCGCCGACAAGACGCGATAAAAAAATCCTAAAAAAGAAGCCTAAAAAGCGTGTAAGAACGGAAAAGGATGTAAGAACCATAAGTGCTTTTGCGAGTTTTTTCAAATTTTCACCCCGTTTTAACAAGAAACTTTTGTGCACGATTGTGCATATATATACCTATGGCATAATCATATTTTTTACGACAAAAAATGATAAAAAACATCTTAAAAAACAATATGAAAATTGATTTAAGAAAGTAAAGGAATGTAAATGAAAGAGTCTGAAAAATTAAATTATCAAGTGTTTTTAATTAAAAAAGAGCAAACCTTAAAGCAATTTTGTAGAGAATATTCTTTAATTGAAGCATTTTGCATCGCGGAAAGTGAAAACTTGAAAGCGGGGGATAGGGTTATTGCTTTGAATTTAAATAAAAAAATTCATATAGTTTTGCCACTTGAAAGCTTAGAAAGTATTGCGGAAAAATACAATGTGAGCGTTCAATACATAAAGTCAACCAATAAAATAGACAAGATTTTTATTGGGCAACAACTATTTATTTGATTTTAAAATTGTTTATTATTTAGATAAAATTTTAGCAAAAGAAATTCAAAAATAGAGCAAAAAAGCCAACAAAAGAGTGTGTAGAACAAAAGAATAATGTGTTATTAAAAATCATTATTTAATAGTAAATAATTTGTCAAAAACATTAAAATAAATGTTTTATTCTTTTTATTTATTCTGCAATTTTATGTTACAATTTTACATCTCAATTTTACTTTACGATTTTACAAAAAGTCGTTCAATATAGTTGCAAAAAATGACTAAAAATTATATACTAAAAATAGTAATTTTAGGTAAGATTGTTAGAAGTAGACTAAAATAAAAAATTGTGGTCGCTAAGTAGAAAAATCTTTTTGTAAAAATAAGCGTTCACTTGAATTTAATTCTGACAGTTTCATACTAGGGGGAAGAAATGGTTGAAATAAAGGAAGTTGTGACTAAGGGCGATATAAGAAAATTTGTAAATTATCCACACAAATTGTACAAGGACAACCCTCACTTTGTTCCTTTTTTGAATGTTGATGAAAAAAATAAATTTAATCAAAAGAAAAACGAATCGTATGACGATTGCGACACGAAATGTTTTCTCGCTTTTAAAGATGGGAAAATTGTCGGGCGTATTGCGGGGATTATTCAACGCCTATACAACGAAAAAACAGGCGAAAAAAGAGTTCGTTTTTCAAGATTTGATTGCATAAATGACGAAGAAGTGTCAAATGCACTTTTCAAGTCGGTTGAAGATTGGGCAAAGGGAATGGGAATGGAAATCATCCACGGACCAATGGGTTACAACGACCTTGACAGAGAAGGGTTGCTAATTGAAGGCTTTGACCATATGTCGACTTTTGAAGAACAATATAACTATCCATATTATGCTGACCTTATTGAAAAATATGGTTTTCAAAAAGAAGTTGACTGGGTGGAATATCGTATTTTTGCACCAAAAGAAACAAATGAAAGAATCAACAGGATCGCAAAAGTTGTTGAAAGACGCTACCAAGTTAAACTTTATAAGCCAAAAAGCATAAAAGAGTTTATAAAAAGATATAAAGACGACTTTTTTGAAGTCCTTGATGAGGCATATTCAAATCTTTATGGTGTTGTACCTTTTTCAGACAAAATGAAAGACTCGCTCATCTCGCAATTTGGGCTTATCCTAAACAAAGATTTCTTGGTCGGTGTTTTAGATAAAAATGATAAACTTATTGCGTTCGGATTGGCATTTCCTTCGCTTTCCGAATCGGTTAACAAAAGTAAGGGTAAGTTGCTCCCATTTGGAATCTTTAGAATTTTAAGTCAAATAAAATCACCAAAAAGTATCGACCTTGGGCTTATTGCTATTAAACCAGAATATCAAAATAAAGGCATAAATGCTTTGATTATGTCCTATTTAGTTGAGGGAATGATTGAGCACAACATCGAATATGCAGAGACAAATTTGATGCTTGAATATAACAATAGAATTCAATCTCAATGGGAAGTTTTTGATTACATACAACATAAGCGTAGAAGAAGTTATTATAAAAAAATTAAGTAATTATAAAATTGTAGTTTATATAATTATAAAAAGTCGTGAGTACTCGCGACTTTTTTCGTCTTATACATATATATATCCCTTAAAAGCATAATTTGCTTTAACACTACTTTTTAAGCAAAAGTTGCCAAACAAAAATAGGGCAAAATTCATAGTTGAATATAAAAAAGGCATATCGATTTTGATATGCCTTTTTTTTAATGTTTAGTTAA
>CAKVCH010000014.1 GCA_934725745.1 uncultured Clostridia bacterium
TTCCACTTTTGACAACAGAAGCACCAATTGTTGCAACTGGTATGGAACATAAAATTGCGGTCGACTCTGGCGCTATGGTTCTTTGCAAAAAAGCAGGCTTTGTAAGTTTTGTTTCGGGAACTGAAATTAGAGTTAAGAACGATGACGGCGAGACCGATGTTTATCAACTTATTAAATATGCAAAGACGAACCAAGATACTTGTATCAACCAAAAACCAGCGGTTATCAAAAATCAAAGAGTTGAAGTTGGCGATACATTGGCAGACGGTTTCTCAACTAAGAATGGCGAACTTGCACTTGGCAAGAATATGACCGTTGCTTATATGAACTGGGAAGGGTATAACTACGAAGACGCTATCTTGATTTCTGAAAGACTTGTTAGGGAAGATATTTATACATCTATCACCTTAAAGGTTGAAGAAAGCAAGGCGCGTAGTACAAAACTCGGCGATGAAGAAATTACAAGAGATATTCCAAACCTTGGTGAAGACGCGTTGAAAAACCTTGACGAAAACGGAATTGTTAGAGTCGGGGCGGAAGTTAGAACGGGCGACATCTTGGTTGGAAAAGTCACACCAAAAGGTGAAACTGAACTTACTCCAGAAGAAAGACTCCTTCGTGCAATTTTCGGCGAAAAGGCAAGAGAAGTGAGAGATACATCTCTTCGTGTCCAACACGGGCGTGGCGGAATTGTCGTTGATGTTCAAGTCTTTACAAGAAAGAATAAGGACGAACTTGAACCTGGCGTTAACACAATGGTTAAAGTTTATGTCGCGCAAAAGAGAAAATTGTCCGTTGGGGACAAAATGTCTGGGCGTCACGGAAACAAGGGTGTTGTATCTCGCGTTCTTCCACTCGCTGACCTTCCTTATATGGAAGATGGAACGCCTGTTGATGTAGTTTTGAACCCACTTGGTATTCCAAGCCGTATGAATGTCGGGCAAGTCTTGGAAGTTTTGCTTGGAAAAGTTGCAAAAGTACTTGATTGGAAAGTTGCAATTCCTGTCTTTGACTGCATCAAAGAGCAAGAGATTTTCCAACTTATGAAAGATAACAATATGAGTGAAGACGGAAAAATGGTCTTGTACGATGGTCGTACAGGCGAACCATTTGAAAACAGAGTCACCGTCGGAACAATGTATATGCTTAAACTTGACCACATGGTTGACAGTAAGATGCACGCAAGGTCGACAGGACCTTACTCACTTGTTACACAACAACCTTTGGGCGGAAAAGCGATGTTTGGTGGACAAAGATTTGGTGAAATGGAAGTTTGGGCACTTGAAGCATATGGTGTTTCTCACCTTCTTCAAGAAATGCTCACAGTTAAGAGCGACGATGTTGTGGGAAGAAACAAGGCTTATGAAGCAATTGTTAAAGGTTTCCCAATCGCTGACCCTGGAATTCCAGAAAGTTTCAAGGTTATGATAAAAGAATTCCAAAGTTTGGGGCTTGATATTAAGATTTTGACCGAAGAAAACAAGGAAGTTTCAATTAGCGAACTAACAAACGACGAAAACGAACCAGCGCCATTTGTCACAAAACAAAAAGAGCCAACTCAAGACATTGAACTTGGTCTTGATAACGAAGTCACATCTTCGGATATTATTTCCGAACAAGATGCGTCTTCGTCGACTAGCGACAGCGATATGTTTGATGACTTTGATGAAGAATCGTTGTTTGACGATTTGGAATAAGTTTTTCTATTAAAAACAAACAAACTTTAACTTTTGGCAGACCATTTTGTGAAAAAATATGAGTTTTTATAGTAAAAAGGTCTTCCAAAGTGATTTTAAATCGATAGAAAAAGCAAAATAAGGAGAATTTTATGTTTGAACTAAACAATTTTGATTCTATGAGAATTGGTATCGCTTCGCCAGAAAAAATTAGGTCGTGGAGTTATGGGGAAGTTACCAAACCAGAGACAATCAACTATCGTACCTTGAAGCCAGAGAGAGACGGCCTTTTTTGCGAAAGGATTTTCGGGCCAAGGAAGAATTGGGAATGTTCTTGCGGAAAGTACAAGAGAATCAGATATAAAGGCGTCGTTTGCGACAAGTGTGGCGTTGAAGTTACACACTCGACAGTTAGGCGTGAGAGAATGGGGCACATTGAACTTGCTACCCCAGTTAGTCACATTTGGTTTTTTAGGGGGACTCCATCCCGTATTGGGACCATTCTTGACATCTCGCCAAAAGCGCTAGAACAAGTACTTTACTATGTTAATTACATCGTTATCGACCCTAAAAAGACACCATTTGTGTATAAACAAGTCATCACAGATAAAGAATATCGTGATGCGCTTGACGAATATGGTCAAGATTCCTTTAAGGCTGGAATGGGCGCAGAAGCAATTAAGACTTTGCTATCTCAAATCGACCTTGAAAAGGAATATAAAGAACTTAGAGAAGTCATTAAGACTGCAAAAGGTCAAAAGAAATTAAAGGCTGTTAAGCACCTTGAAATCGTTGACGACTTTTTAAAGAGCGGGAATAAGCCAGAATGGATGATTATGGATGTTATTCCTGTCATTCCACCAGACCTTAGACCAATGGTCCAACTTGATGGCGGAAGATTTGCTACAAGTGACTTAAACGACCTATATAGAAGAGTTATCAATAGAAATAACCGTCTTAAAAAACTTATCGAACTTGGTGCACCAGATGTTATTATTCGTAACGAAAAGAGAATGCTCCAAGAAGCGGTCGACGCGCTTATCGAAAACGGAAAACGCGGTAAAGCAATTCAAGGACCAAAACAAAGAGATTTGAAGTCCTTAACTGCTATGCTCCGCGGAAAACAAGGGCGTTTCCGTCAAAACTTGCTCGGGAAAAGAGTCGACTACTCAGGCCGTTCGGTTATTGTTGTCGGTCCTGAACTTAAAATTTATCAATGCGGTCTACCAAAAGAAATGGCTCTTGAACTTTTCAAGCCATTCATTATGCATAGACTTGTTGAAATGAACGACACTCATAACATCAAGACTGCAAAGAGAATTATTGAAAGAGAAAAACCTATTGTTTGGGATGTTTTGGACGAAGTTATTAAGGACCACCCAGTCCTTTTAAACCGTGCTCCAACACTTCACAGACTTGGTATTCAAGCGTTTGAACCTGTCCTTTGCGAAGGAAGAGCGATTAAACTTCACCCACTTGTTTGTGTGGGCTTTAACGCTGACTTCGACGGCGACCAAATGCCTATTCATGTTCCACTTTCACTTGAAGCGAGAGCGGAAGCGCGTATGATTATGCTCGCAAGCAACAATGTCTTAAAACCTGCTGACGGGCAACCTGTTATGACACCACAACAAGATATTGTTCTTGGATGTTATTACTTGACCGTTGATAAACCAAACGCTTTGAACGCGGGAAGTGTTTATAAAGATGAAGACGAAGCAATTATGGCTTATCAAACTAAGAATCTTGAACTTCAAAGCAAAATTATCGTCAGACGCACGGTCGACTTTAATGGCGAAAAAATTACAGGAAAAGTTGAAACAACTGTTGGTAGAATTTTGTTTAACCACTGCATTCCACAAAACATCGGCTTTATTGATAGGTCAAAGAGAGAAAATGCTTTGAGATATGAAGTCGAAGGAGCAGTTTCTAAAAAGGTTTTGGGACAAGTTGTTGCAAATACCTATAACAAATTGGGGCCTACTCCAACTGTTATTATGCTTGATAAGATTAAGGAACTAGGTTACAAGTATTCCACAATCGGCGCTCTTACTGTTAATGTTTACGATATGAGAGAACCACAAGAAAAGGCTCAACTTATCGCAGAAGCAGACGCAAAAGTGCTTGAAAACGAAAAGGCGTTTAGACGCGGACTTATTTCGTTTGATGAAAAGATTAACAAAAACATTACAATTTGGAATGAAACAACTGAAAAAGTCAAAGACGCTGTTTTGAACAGTTTTGACGCGTTGAATCCAGTCAAAATGATGATTGCATCGGGTGCTCGTGGTAACCCTTCTCACGTTAACCAACTTTGCGGAATGCGTGGAATTATTGCAAGTACATCGGCTATTAAGATAGACATTCCTGTTAAATCTTGTTTTAGAACGGGACTTACTCCAATTGACTACTTCTTGTCATCTCGTGGTGGGCGTAAAGGTCTTGCTGATACTGCTCTTAAAACGGCTGACTCGGGTTATTTGACTCGTAGGCTTGTTGATGTCGCGCAAGAAGTTGTTGTTACAGAAGACGACTGCTTCAAAAATCTTGGCGAAAAGACAAAAGGTCTTGTCGTCGGCGATATTATTGAAGATAAGACGGTTGTTGAAAAGTTGGAAGACAGAATTTCTGGCCGTGTTGCAGTCAATGATGTTATTGATCCTAAGACAAAAGAAGTTATCGTAAAAGCAAACGAAATGATTTTGCCAGAGCAAGCAAAGGCTATTGTCAATGCGGGAATTACGCAAGTTGAAATTAGAACTCTTCTTACTTGTAAAGCAAAACACGGCGTTTGTGCAAAATGCTACGGCAGAAATATGGCAAGCAACCAAATGGTTAGCATTGGTGAAGCGGTTGGTACTATCGCTGCTCAAAGTATCGGTGAACCTGGTACACAGCTTACAATGAGAACATTCCACACAGGTGGTGTTGCGGCTGCGGCTGATATTACAAAAGGTCTTCCTCGTGTTGAAGAAATTTTTGAAGCAAGAAGACCAAAAGGTGAAGCAATCATTAGTGAAGTCGCTGGAAAAGTTAAAGTTGAAGATAGTGGAGAAAGATATAAGATTACTATCCTTTCAAGTGAAGGCGATGTTGAATATATGACTCCACCAAAGAACAAGACTGTTTTGGCTGTTAAAACTGGAGACAGCGTTGCTGTTGGACAAAGATTGACATCTGGTTCAATCTATCCAAATGACATTCTAAGAGTTATTGGTCTTCGTGGCGTTCAAGAATATCTATTGAGAGAAGTTTTGAGCGTTTATAGACTTCAAGATGTTCGTATTAACGCAAAACATGTCGAAATTATTATTCGTCAAATGCTTAGAAAGGTCAAAATTGAAGACCCAGGCGATTCTGAACTTTTGCCAGGTGCAATGCTTGAACTTCAAGAGTATGAAGAAATCAATAAGAACATTCTAATGAATGGCGGGAAACCAGCAACGGCAAAGAGAGTTCTTCTTGGTATCACGAATGCGTCACTTGCTACTGAATCGTTCTTGTCAGCAGCGTCTTTCCAAGAGACATCAAGAGTTTTGACAGAAGCGGCTGTAAAGGGCAAAGTTGATAAGCTACTTGGACTTAAAGAAAACATTATGATAGGTAAACTTATCCCAGCGGGTACTGGAATGAAAGAGTATAAGGAAGCCTATCCAGAAGTATCAAAAACTTGGCTTGAACAAGAAGCGCAAAAACGCGAACAAGATAGACTAGAAAGAGAAAAAGCCGAAATGATGGCAAATGACTAGTTTTAAATAAATTTTAAAAGACTCAATTTTTACTTTGTAAATTATTGGGTCTTTTTTTGTTAATAATTTGTTTTTTTGGGGTGGTTCTTATTTGTTTTTTAGGGCAGAGATTTACTTCTAGCGGGGGAGTGGTAGGGCGCGTTTTCTTTTAAATTCAACATTTTGTAAGGAATGTAAAATTCCCTATTGACAAATGTACTAAATTGTGTTAGTATAATTGCGTAATAAAAATACAACACAAAAGGAGTATTTTTTATGATAGTAAAAGATAAAAACGGACTTAGTATTTTCGACGAAAGTGTGATGAACTTAGACATAATAAAAAAACATATTGCAGAGCATAAGCCTGCTCAAACTGTTGCGCAACGCGAGTTCGCGGAGCCAAAACAAATGGAAAGTTTTGAAGATGATTTTGGTCGTGTTTGCTACGGCGAATCAAAATGCGCTGATTTTGTTAACAACCTTTATCAAATGGGGCTTGGTGAACAAGATTTTGCGAGATAATTTTTAGTCTACGGAGAATTTTCTTCGTAGATTTTTTTTATTAAGTCCTTTATATTAAACTTTGTTTATTTAAACTGTAAATGTGCTTGACAAAATAAAGGGGCTGAGATGTTGGTGCTTCTAATCGGCGCATTTGCAGTTAATGTTTATGATTTTAAAAAAATTCTATTTTGCGACATAAAAAATGTTGCTTTAAAAGGACAAATTTTATATAATAGCATTATGGATAAAAAAGAGTTTAATAGTAACTATTCTATGTCAAGGCAAAGTCCATTTAGGATTAAATGGTTCGGGCTTTTTGTTGCGATGTTTTGGGCGTTTTTTGCGGCGCTTGCTCTAAGTAACGTCGTTAGCCCTTATTTATCACAGATAATAAACGGACTTTTGACAGGTATCACACCACTTCTTATAGGAATTATTATCGCGTTTATTTTCCATAGACTCGTTGATTTTACGGAAAATGTTATTTTAAAAAATGCTTTTAAAAATAGCCCTTTTAAGTTTGGAATCAAAAGAGCCATTTCAATTACTCTTGTTATGCTTATTTTGGTGGGCTTTATTGTTATTATTTTTGCTATACTTATTCCAAAAATTATCGCAATTGTACAAGAACTTACAACTGGTGGCGGGGACGGCTGGACGCAAATGGTTAACAATGTTATAAACGAAATTTGCGCGCTTATCCAAAGGTGGTTTGGGGCGGAAGTCGACCAAACAAGCATTAGAAATTTACTTAAAACCCTTTTTGAAAGTTTGAAACAAACAATCGATAATATTGGCGACCTTATGACCATTTCAATGAGTGTTGTGACGGGGGCGTTTAACTTCCTTATGGGGCTTTTACTATCCATTTTGATGCTCAAAGACAAGGAAAAAATCACAAAGTTTACGCGTCGTTTTGTGTACGCAAATTTCAAAAAAGAGCGTGCTGACGAACTTTGTGTTATGGCTAGAAACGCGAATAAAATTTTGTTTGATTATGTCATTTGTAAACTTATCGAGTTCTCGATTTTGTTTGTGTCGCTTGGAATAACATATTCCATTATGGGGCTCAAATTTACTTGGGAAAACGCGCTTATTATTGGTATTTTCAACTTTATTCCTTATTTTGGTATCTATATTGGTTCGGTCCCAGCGGTCTTGCTTACTTTGATTTTCAACTCCGTCGACTCGGCGCTTTATATGATTTTAGCGACGGTTATTATTACGACCCTTGAATTTAACATCCTTATTCCTATTATAACTGGAAACAAGTTGAAAGTCAGTTCGCTTGTTATCGCGAGTTCAATCATTATAGGCGGGGCGATGTTTGGCATTTTGGGAATGCTTTTTGCGCCACCAATTGCGGCGATTATAAGCGTTATTGTGACTGGAAATATCGAACTTAAAGAAAACCATATGCGCTATGTTATGGAACTTAACGCTTCACGGGAAAAACAAATGGCGGAGCAAAAACATAATATGGAACTTCCGAGTGACAGCCGATTTGAAAAGACGACTAGTTCAAAACGCGTTTTGAAATCCAAAAAACAAGTGGAAAATTCAGTGAATGCGACTGTCTTAATCTCAAGTGTTGAAGGGTCAGAGCAAGAAAAGACGCCAAAAAAGAGAAGTAGAAAAGTTGAAATGGGCGTCGAAAATAGCCCTGAAACTCAAATAACCATTGACGACTATGTAGTGCCTGAAGTTTTAACTACGCCAAAGCGCAAAAAAGTTGCTAAAAAAGATGCGGATAAACCTTTGGATAAAGAGCCAGCACAAAAAGAAGTAGAACAAAAAACGCCTAATAAACCTAAAACAAGGGCAAAAAGGGCGACTAAAAAAGAGTCAAATGACGACATTTTAGTAAATAGTACTGTCGAGACTGAAAAGAGCGAGACAGTTAACGAAGATAAAAATTAAAAAAAGGAGTGTAGAATATGGAAACAATTTATAGCGCAACAAAGCCTACTGGGAAATTGACCTTAGGCAATTATTTGGGAGCGATAAAAAATTGGAAAGAAATGCAAGATGAAAATGATTGCATTTTCGCCGTTGCTGACTTACACTCTTTGACAGTTGATATTGACAAAAAAACATTAAATGACAATATTTATAAGCAATTTGCAACATTTTTGGCAGTTGGACTTGACCCAGAAAAATCTATTATTTATTGTCAATCTCATGTGAAAGAACACGCTGAACTCGCTTGGATTATGAATTGTAACACATATTTTGGTGAAGCAAGCAGAATGACTCAATTTAAAGACCATAAAGCAAAAGATAAGGTTGTGTCGGTGGGGCTTTTTGCTTATCCAATGCTTATGGCGGGGGACATTTTGCTTTATAATGCGACCATCGTGCCAGTTGGAATTGACCAAATGCAACACGTTGAAATTTGCCGTGATATTGCTACGAGATTTAACTCAAAATATGGCGAAACGTTTGTCCTACCAAAGGGTGTTGTGCCAAAAGTCGGCGCTAAAATTATGGGGCTTGTCGACCCTACAAGAAAAATGGCAAAATCGGAAAATAACGAAAATAATGTCATTTACATTGAAGATGACGACCAAACAATTAGAAGAAAATTTAAGCGCGCGGTGACCGACAGTTTAGCAAGAATTAAGTATTGCGACGAACAACCTGGGGTGTCAAACTTACTTGTAATTTATTCGAGAATCAATGAAATTTCAATCGCGGACGCGGAAAAGCACTTTGAAGGGAAGAATTATAATGACTTAAAATCCGAAGTTGCAGAGTGCGTTATAAAAGAAATCGGACCTGTAAGAGACAAAATGAACGAACTTTTAAAGGATAAAAAGCACCTTGAAGAGTTGATGAGAATGGGCGCTGAAAAAGCAAGCGCAATCGCGCGTAAAACGCTTCGTAAAGTCTACAAACGAGTCGGATTGGTTGGAATTTATTAAGATTTTATTAAATTTTGATACATTTTGGTTATGTTTATAATGCAAGTGAGATACATAATTTTGTGTTGTGCGCTCTTTTAAACAATAATTATAAAAAAATTAAGAGTAACCTTTATACTGGGTTGTTCTTTTTTGATTTGCACGCCCCAAAAA
>CAKVCH010000015.1 GCA_934725745.1 uncultured Clostridia bacterium
TGCTTATGCTTACCCGCGATTTTTATTTTAAGTGGTTGTGGGCATAAGCATTCTTATTCTGAGCAGTGGTCAAACGACGCAGAATATCATTGGCATATTTGCACGGGTGACGACTGCAATGAAGTGACTTCAAAAGGCGAACACATATATGATAACGATAGCGACAAAACTTGTAATATTTGTGGCTACACAAGAATTGCACAAGAAAACACTTTTAGTAGCAACATTCGACAAAGAACATACAACGGCAAGACCCAAGGTTTAGTGCAAGGCGTTGACTTTACTGTTTTGCACGGCACGGCGTCTGTTTCGTACAAGTTGAAAGATTCAAGTGATGATTTCTCGTCAAATGAGCCAATGAACGCAGGCAAATATATTGCAAAAATTGTTGTGACTGGGAACGCACTTTATGAAAGCGTCTATAAAGACAACATTGAATTTGAAATTGAAAAATATGGCCTAGACGCTATTGTTCAAGATTCGCTCACCATTTCCTATGGTCAATCATTGCCTTACGAAGACCGCCTTTTTGCGCCTAGTGACAAACTTTTCAGTGACAAACTTTATGTAAAATACACATTTGACAGTAACGCGGTTGGTTCTGAATCTACAAAAACAGAACTTATAACAAAGGCTACTGACGAATCGGTTTTAAACAACTACAAGTTTGACGCGACAAAAGCAACTGCAAAAATTGGTAAAAAAGCAATCTATTTAGATTCGACAAAAGAGCCTAAACTTAACATTTACAACACACTTGACGACGGTTTTACCTTAATTGAACTCAACACGCAAAACTTCGGCATTGTTGGGAGCGAAAAAGTGTCCATTCAAGTTGTGGGAAAAGCAAGCGATTTTGAATCTGGCAAAATTAAACTCGTTACAAGTGCGGAAGATATTACAGCGGGGAGCCTTCTTGCAACTCTTGTTGGAGAAGACGCGGACAACTACTATTTGACAGGAACGGCAAACGCGACATACACGAAACGCCAATCAACATTTAGTAATGGCAGTGTAACCGTAGTAGGTCTAGGCGAGACCGATTATCACTTTGGAGCAACTTCGGACGCAATTGTTTATGGCGAAAATCATTTTGTTGTAAATAAGATTGGAAATAAAGATTGGTTTGAAATTCTTGTTCAATCAAACGACACCGACAGCACAAAAGATTACATCAATAAAGAAGCGGAAATCAAAATTTGGTGCGGTTCGACTTTAATTGCGACAATGTATCGCGTAAAATCGTCAAGTGGTACAAAATTTGATTACAACAACGGCACATTTGACAACGATAACGGCATTGCAGATTTTAAACTAACTCCAAACATTGACGGCTACACAGATAGCGAAGGACGCTGGATTTGCACAACTCCTTCAGTTACCCTTTCAATGGACATTATTTTTACGGACATTGGCTAAGTAAAGGATATAAAATGCAAGTTGAATATAAAAAAATAAAAAATATACACTGCAAGTTGTTTTTGCCAAAAGACAAAGTTAAGAATATTTTAGTTGCAATTCACGGCTTTGCGGGCGACAAAGAGAGTTCTGTTATTAAAGCCATTGCGGAAAATTTAAACGAAACAACTTTTGTCATCGCTTTTGACTTGCCCTGTCACGGAAAAGACGAAGAAAAAAGCGAACTAAGATTAAACAACTGCATAAACTATCTAAAAAACATTTTAAACTTTATCAAAAACCAATACAAAAATATCCCTATCTCACTTTTTGCAACAAGTTTTGGCGCTTTCATTTCGCTAAATTATTTGAAAAGCCACAACGAACAATTTAGACATATAATCCTTCGCGCGCCCGCTATTTTTATGGATGAAGTTTTAACAACAAGCATTTTAAAAGACCACAACATTTCACTAAACCAGTTTTTAAAACAAGGCGGAAATTTGGGCTTCCAAAAAGAAATCATAGTCGGCAAAAATTTCTTGCAAGACCTAAAAGACAACTCTCTTGCGTCTCACAAATTTTCACAACAAATTGACATAATTCAAGGTGACAAAGACGATGTAGTAGATGTCAAAAAAAACGAAGCGTTTTTTTATTCAAACTTCGTCAATTTTTCACTTCATTATATTAAAGACGCCGACCACCGCTTCAAAAACCCGACAGACATTTCTAATATAATAAAAATAGTTAAAAATATATTAGGCTAGAAAACAAACTCAAAAAATAGCAATATAAACATTAAAATTATTGTCCAACTTTTGGGGTGCACCCAACAGATTGAGGGCTTTTCTAGGGGCTAGTGCTTTTGATTTATTTTTGCTCGTTAAATGTTTATATATTTCGTGTCAAGTTAAAAATATGAATGGACTTACATACACGCAGTCTTAAATTACAATAAAAAAAGACACATTAAAGTGCCTTTTGATTGGTTGCGGAGATAGGACTCGAACCTATGACCTCCGGGTTATGAGCCCGGCGAGCTTCCAACTGCTCCACTCCGCGATGAACATAAAATATTATAGTCATTATACATTCATTTGTCAACAACAAAAATTAAACTTTTTTAAAATAGCACCAAATTGAACAAAATAAACCTTGTGATGTTACCTTTCTTTATTCACAAGTCAATATGCTTAATGCAAATCTACAACAAGCGGTGACATCTAATACAAATATCAATCAGTCTCGCAAGAACCCCAACTCAACTAGCGATAATAGAAATTGAAGTTATAAACAAAAAGCGTTTGTAATATGGATAAGTTTTTTTGTATCATATAAATATGAAAAGGAATGAGAAAATATGAAAATAGAAGTGAAAAAAGTTGATATTTGCGTGGCAGTGCCAAAAGATTATGTGAATATTGTTCGAGATGTCGCGTGCCGTGCTGGCGCGGGAAAAATTGGGGATTATTCTTTTTGCTCGTCCGAAGTTAAGTGCGTCGGGACTTTTATCCCAAATAAAGACGCGCACCCATTTATCGGCGACAAAGAAGAACTTGAAAAAGTGAATGAAATTAAACTTGACTTTATTTGCAACATCGCTATTGTCAAAGAAGTTGTAAAAGAAATAAGGCGCGTTCATCCATACGAAGAGCCTGTCATTACAATTTTCCCACTTTTAGACGAAAATGATTTTTAGATAAAAAAATATATAGTCAATAAAAAATTTCCACGCCCGACTCTATTTATTATGCGACATTCTAGATAATATAACAAAAGCAACTATAACTTTCAAAAAGTATACTAGTCCAATAATTTCAAACAAAAATTGAGCCCCATAGTTTTCTATGGGGCTTATTGTATAAAAAATTTTAAATTAAAATAAAGCCTCAAACAATTTCGTTTAAACCCTTAAACAAAACTAGGCAATTGTTATCACAAAGTGACCTTGTTCTGAAACAGAAGTAAATTTATACCCCGTAGCGCCGACTGGTTTTAAGCCCGTCGCGAGCCCTTGTTTTTCTTCGTCACCTTCGACGCCAACAAGAACATTCATAACCGTTTCGCCGATTTGCTTGTTCAAGTTTTCAGCCGAACCGATTTTCAAAAAGTGGTCGAGAGTTTTAAACATATTTGCCGTTTCTTCGCTTGTCAAATTATTAAAAGTCAAAGTCTTTGGCGAAACTGTATACTTAAAATTATCGGTTGCGTCTTTTGTTATGTCCACAGTTGACGAAACATACAAAGAATCTGGAACATATTTTTTAATTATGCTCATTGGGAATTTATCCATTCCATTTTTGATTGTCGACAAATCAAATTTGACAACAGTGTTAAATGTTGCACTCCCGTCTCCTTGCACATCTGTTATTTTGATTTGTTTAACCCAAAAATCAAGGGTCGTACTTTCGCTAATTTTGATTTTTCCGTCCATTTGTTGAACAACCATCATTTGCGCAAAAGCAGCGAGTTCTTTGTCACTTAGATCAATTTCTGCGCCCATAGTAGACGAAATTTCGGTCAAATGAATTGTGTACTTGTTTGTCTCTTCATCAAAAGTGATAAGGTCGGCAATTGAAGCATTGACTTGGGTTTGAGCGTTCTTTTCGTCTTGTGTATCAAAAATGTCTGGGAAATGCGTTGCTTCATCAACTGGTTGCGACAAGGTCTTAAAATTATTTATAGTTGCAAATAAGTCGATGTCGTATCTTTTCTTAAAAAAGATTTGTGTTCCTAAGACGACAAGTCCCAAGAAAAATGCAATTCCGACAAGTGTCACTAAAATGTTTCTTATAATTTTCATTTTTTCTCCTTTTTATTTTAAACCTTTATCCAAAATAGTTTAATTTTATTTTTTTTAACCCTAACCTTTAAAATTTTACTCAAATTAGTTGAATTTTAAGATTTTTCTAGTGATATTATAAATAATCTTACAAAATCCCATTGAAATTTTAGAGTTACTTCCCGACAAGCCTTCAATTTTGTGCCTACAATCTTTATATAATTTCGCGTCTTTTTCTTTTAGTTCGTCCCAAAGTTTTTTCTTCTTGTCTAAGGCTTCCTTTGTCCCAATTTTGATTAGGAAAATGGATGTAATCGCCATTAAGATTGAAATATTATCAGTCATATAGCGAGCGAGTTTCTTGCTCTTTTTCTCAATTTCTCTTATATCATATGCCCTAAAAACTATTTCCGCCACCTTAATGTGTTGGTCAATACGCTTCATAATAACGCTTTCATTTACGCTTTGGTCGGCACGCCCGATGAAATATCTATACAAATTTTCGTTCATATAATACATCGTTTTGACATAAGGCAAAGGCAAGTATACAAAAATGTTGTCCACATAAAATGTGTGTTTTGGAAGTTCCAACTTAATGTCTTTTAAAATTTGAGTTCTATAAATAACTGTGTGCATTGCAATAAATTGCGATTTTTTAAACTTTTTCGTTTCATCAAATGTAAAAACTCTATCAATAGGAAAAACATTTTTATAATTTAGCACCCTTGGCTTTCTGCCGTCTAAATACTCGTAAACATAGTTGCACAAAATCATATCGACAAGAGAGCCTTTTTCGTTAAACTCTCTAATTTTCTCTAAAACCTTTTTGAGAGACTCTTCGTCTACCCAGTCGTCTGAGTCGACAACCTTGTAATAAAGCCCCGTCGCGTTTCTTATCCCCTGATTAACGCCTTCGCCGTGTCCGCTGTTTTCTTGGTGAATAACCTTAACAATTGAAGGGTACTCTTTGGCGTAACTATCCGCAATTTCAGCGGTGTTGTCCTTTATAGAGCCGTCATCAACGATGATAATCTCTATATCTTCCCCACCACTAAGAAGTGTCTTAATGCACTTGTCCATATACTCTGCCGAGTTGTAACAAGGCACTACGACTGAAAGTAATTTCATAAATTTCCCCTTCTTATTTTAATTGTACCATATAAAACTTATTTCTACAAACGATTTATCCTTGATTTTGCGGGGGAGCAAAAAACGCTCCGCTACTTTTTTTACTATCAAATTGTTTTAATAAGATAAATAAAAAGCACTTATGTTACCATTTACCCCATATAGGGCATAAAGGCACTCGCATATCAATTTTCGTTCGCATTATTTTTAAAACATCAATAAAACACCCGCTTTTTACTTTTTTTCGTGCGAAAATAAATATTTTTTAATATTATTTGACTTTTTTTAGGAAATTTTACACAATATATTTAATAACTAGGGGGTAAATATGAATAAAGTTTATGAACCATTGTTCACGCCTTGGAAAATCGGCAATGTCGAAATTAAAAATAGAATCGTCGTTTGTCCAATGGGCGGAACATCTCTTTTCGGATGGATGGAGCCTCATCATTTTGATAAGGACGCGGGAGATTTTTTCCTTGACCTTGCTCGCCACGACGCAGGGCTTATAATCCCAGGGATTGCACCTATTCGCAATATGATTGGAAATAGGTGGCTTTATAAAGCAAATGGCGCTTTTAAAAAACTTAAACCATATATGGAAGAAATCCATAAAACAGGCGCAAAACTTTTTGTGCAACTTACGGCGGGATTTGGTAGGTCGTTTTCTATTCCACAATCGCTTGCTGGGATTGCAAAAAAGAAATTTTTGCGCGGAATGTTAAAACCAATTATTGACATTGATAGACTCACCGCTTCGCCAAGCGAACTTCCTTCAAGGTGGCTTGCTGGTTACAAGTGTAGAGCGCTTACAAAACAAGAAATTTTGGATATGATTGACGGATTTGCGAAAACCGCCAAAAAATGCCAAGAAGCGGGCGTTGACGGGGTGGAAATTCACGCCGTTCACGAAGGATATTTGCTCGACCAATTTACCCTTCCTTACACAAATAACAGAGACGACGAATACGGCGGAAGTTTTGAAAATAGATACAGATTCGCAGTTGAAATAGTAAAGGCTATCAAAAAAGAATGTGGCGAAGACTACCCTGTTTCTCTTAGATATTCCGCAGTAAGTAAAACCAAAGGTTTCTGCGAAGGGGCTGTTCCTGGCGAAAAGTACAAGGAAGTTGGAAGAGACATAAAAGAAAGCGAAAAGGCTGTCAAATATCTTCAAGACGCGGGCTATGATATGTTAAACACCGACAACGGCACATACGACGCTTGGTATTGGGCTCATCCACCAGCGTATATGCCACAAAACTGCAATCTTGAAGATGTCGCGCACATTAAACAATTTTGCGACATTCCTGTTGTTTGCGCGGGAAGAATGGAAGCTGGTACGGCGTCAAAAGCAATCAAAGACGGTCAAATCGACGCTATGGGCGTTGCAAGGCAATTCTTGACCGACCCACACTGGGTAAGTAAACTTAAAGAAGACCGCATAGAAGACATTATGCCTTGTATTTGTTGCCACAACGCATGCTTCCCTATGGCGCACTATAAAGGCGTTGCGTGTGACGCAACAATGGAAGATTCGTCGCATATGGCAAGATGTGCCTTAAATCCACAAACAATGGACGGCGGAAAATACGACTACGAAATGGCTAAAAAGCCTAAGAATATCGCAATTATTGGCGGTGGAATCGGCGGAATGGAAGTTGCGCGTGTTGCAACTCTTCGCGGACATAAGGTCACAATTTATGAAAAAAGCAATTCATTGGGCGGTGTTTTTGTTCAAGCGTCGGCGCCAAGTTTTAAGGAGAAAGATAGGCAACTCCTTAAATGGTACGACAGGCAAATGAAAGAACTCGGCATTGAAATTAAATTTAGCACAAAAGTGTCCGACTTGTGCGAAATTTTAGCAGACGAATATGTCATTGCAACAGGTTCGACCCCTAGAAAACTCAAAATGGATGGCGCGGAGAGATGTCTTGACGCTATTGACTATTTGAAAGGTAAAGAAGTTGGTGACAATGTCGTTATCGTTGGCGGTGGACTTACAGGTTGCGAAATCGCATACGACCTTATTTTGAAAGGCAAAAAGCCTACAATCGTTGAAGCAAAAGACGACATTATGGCTGTTTCTGGACTTTGTCTTGCAAACTCGTCTTTCCTAAGAGACTACTTTAAGTACAAAAAGACGCCAGTTTATCTTGAAAGTAAACTCACAAAAATAAACGATAAAACAGTCGAAGTCGAGACAAAAGACGGCGAAACACACAAAATTAAAGCGGACGATATTATTACTTGCATTGGTTACAACTCCGCCCCACTTTGCGAAGAATCAGGCAATATTCATATCGTTGGCGACGCAAAACGCGTAGGCAATCTAAGAACTGTTATTTGGCGTGCGTGGGATGTTGCTACAAGATTGTAATTTAAAAAAAAGTTGATATTGATATTTTAAAAAATAATTGATATTTTAAAAGCAAAAGGCACTTACATTTCGTAAGTGCCTTTTTAATGTTTTAAAATAGATATAACTAAAATATTTTAGTCAAGAAGTGTGACTGTGCCGTCTTCGTCAACGCGGATTTTGTCGCCAGACTTGATTTCGCTTAGGATTTTACTTCCCAACTTATCAATTGCGATAATTTTGGAGTTTTCCCAGTTCTTTGCCAAAATCACACCGCTTGCTGCGAGTGAATCAATTTCTTCACTAAAAAGCATTGCCGATGGATTGATTCCCATTTGGCAGATTGTTTGAATAACAAGACCGCCCGTTGTCGAACCTATTGTTTGTGGCAATATAAGCGCGACGCCCGTCAAATTTTTGCCGTAAACATCAGGATTATTTTGGTCAGAACCAATCACCTTTTTTGCATTTTTAAGTGCTGATTTTTGAAATGTAGCGAGTGTGTTTAGTCCTTGGCGGGAAACAATCGCTTCCCCTTCATATGTTCCTTTACAAATAACTCTTCCTTTAAAAGTTTTCATTACTTTTCACCCCCACAAATAATTTTGACGATGTCATCATCTTTGTAATAACGCGACTTTGAATATGTCCTAAGTTTATTACTGTTTGTTATAATAGGTTTTCCGCCTGCTATTGGATTGTTTGTATACATAAGTGGACAAATAGAAGAAAATTTAACGCCGTAAGACACCAATTTTTTATATTCTTCTGTCTTTTTAAACTCATCCAAGACATTTGGGGATGTCGTCATAATTGTTCTAAGAGAAACCTTTTTTCTTCCCGACGAATTAAAGCCTTCTTCAAGTTTTTTCGACCACGAAACAAGTTGCGAGAGCGTTAAATGTGGGCAACCGATAAAGCAAATTCTAGGTTTTGCATTCTTGTTCTTCCACATAACAGGGTAACTGTTGTAAATTCTTTCTAGTTCCTTGTCGTCAATGACATATTTTTTTGTTTTTTCAGCGATGATTTTGTCGCCAAGTTTCTTTGCTTCTGGGGTCAAATTTTCAATATGATAAAGCCCAACTGCGCCATTTGAAGC
>CAKVCH010000016.1 GCA_934725745.1 uncultured Clostridia bacterium
GTGTTCTTCCTGGGTTGGACCCAAATGTTCAGATTAGGCTCCTTGACAGTTACAAAGATGATTGCGAAATTATTTTTGTTATCAGTGCAAAGGACATTGAAAAAAACAAAATCCGCGCCGACTTTGGCATAACCTACGATATGGAAGTGTTGCGCCTTATTGAAAAGTTGCGTCATCGCGGGCTTTATGTGAGCGCTATTGTCATAACCCTTTATGAAGGCGAACAAAGCGCACAAAATTTCCGCGCGAAACTCGAAAATATGGGCGAGAGAGTCTTTTATCACTATTTTACAAAAGGCTATCCAACCGATGTTGAAACAATTGTAAGTGAAGCGGGCTACGGAAGAAACCCATATATTGAAACAACCAAAAAATTGGTTGCCATAACTGCCCCAGGTCCTGGAAGCGGAAAACTTGCGACTTGTTTGTCACAACTTTATCACGAGTACAAGCGTGGCAAAAAAGCAGGATACGCAAAATTCGAGAAATTCCCCGTTTGGAACTTGCCACTAAAACATCCAATCAATGTAGCCTACGAGTCGGCAACGGCTGACCTTGGCGACAAAAATGTCATTGATTCTTACCACTACGAAGCCTATCACGAAATAGCAGTCAGTTACAACAGAGACCTTGAAGCCTATCCAGTTGTTAGAAATATTTTGCAAAAAATCACTGGAAAGGACATATATAAATCTCCAACTGATATGGGAATAAACACGATTGCAAGTTGCATAACAGACGACGCGCTCGCACAATATAGCGCAAAACAAGAAATTATTAGGCGTTATCTTCGCGCAAAAGTGGACGCAAAAAAGAACAACGCAAATAAGCGCGTTGTTGAAACAATCCGCCTTCTTATGAACGAACTAAATATCACCGTTCACGATAGACCTTGCGTTAGACCAGCCGAAGAAAAATTTATAAAATCACACGCGCCAGCTATGGCAATTGAGCTTTTAGACGGTCAAATCGTGACAGGAAGAAAAACAGCGCTCCTTTCTGCCCCAGCCAGTGCAATTTTAAACGCTTTAAAAGTCATATCAAATATTGACGACTCCGTTGACTTAATCCAAAAGGAAGTTTTAGAGCCAATTGTCGACCTAAGGCACAACATTTTTAGACAAGACAATACAAACTTGACCTTAAAAGAAACGCTCGTTGCGCTTTGTATTTCGGCAAATTTCAATAAAAACGCAAAAGTAGCGTATGACAACTTAAAATATTTGCGTGGTTGCAATGCCCACTCAACACATATTTTAACTCCAAATAACGAAGAAAATTTGCGCAACCTTGGACTAAATTTAACTTGTGGCGACCGCTTTTTAGTCGGAAATTTGTTTGATATGTAAATATATTGATAAAAAACCCATTTTAAAACATTTTTTTAATTTGTTTATCATTTTTTATTATCGTTTATGATTTTTTATTATTTTTTTATCAATTTTTATCAATTTTTATCAATTTTTCATCTAAAACGCTAAAATGTGTAAGATAAAGATACAACAAAAACTTGTTGTATCTTTTTTAATTTTAAAAAAAACCTTAAAAAACTTTTTTGCAAAAAAAACTTTTTTGCAAAATAATAAAACTAGAAGTCAAGTTTAGTGACCAAAAGTTCTCTGCTTTTTTACAAATAAGATAAATTATAGGAAGTAAATTTTGAAACAAGTTCAAAATTTGTGCTAACGCACTCGCAAAGTATGCACTTTGCACTTCCAATTTGAATAATCATCAGTTTTGCTGGAAAGTAAACTTTCCGACAAAACTTCCGATAATATAAAACTATTATCCTTATCTTTTTGTCAGATAAAGGGGTCTTAAATCAAAAGAAAAGTCATAAAAATACATTATGAAAAGCGTGGCAAAAAAAATCGCCCAATATGGCAGACTTTTTTTACTTTTTGTCTTGTCAATTGGGGCGGTTGTTGGGTTATATTACTTTTTAAAAAATACGGGCATCATAGGAAAATTTAACAATGTCCAAGAACTCCAATCGCTTATCGCGTCCGCGGGATTTTGGTCAATTCTCGTGTTTTTTGTGCTACAATTTTTGCAAGTTACGGTTATTCCCTTGCCTTCAAGCGTCACAACAGTTGTTGGCGTTCTTCTTTTTGGCCCATATATAGCCTTTTTTATAAGTTTAATCGCTATACTTTTAGGCTCAATAACTGCCTACTTTTTGGGGCGTGTTGTTGGGTTAAAACTTCTTCTTTGGGCGGTCGGGAAAGAACAAACAGCCGAAGTTCAAAGGCTGTTTAAAAAAGGCAAAGTGATGTTCTTCCTTATGATGTTGTTTCCATTTTTCCCAGATGACCTACTTTGCGCTTTTGCGGGCGTTGCCGAAATGGATTTTAAATATTTTCTTCTAACTAACATCATAACCCGCACAATTGGGCTATTTTGTTTGTGTTTTTTGTCAAATTTTGCACTGTTTAAGTTCTTCGTCTAAATCTCACGGCGGGCTTCTATAGCTTTTGATAAAGTCACTTCGTCCGCATAATCAATGTCACTTCCAAGCGACAACCCTTGTGCTAGGCGCGTAACTTTTATGTTAAGCGGTCTTAAAATTTTTGAAATATACATCGCCGTTGCTTCGCCTTCGACACTTGGATTTGTCGCGACGACAACTTCTGAAATGTCTTCTTGATTAACGCGCATTAAAAGTTCTTTCAACCTAATATCGTCAGGTCCCTTGCCCACGAGTGGACTAATACACCCGTTTAGAACATGATAAAGGCAGTCAAAATTTTTGACTTTTTCAATGCTAGCGATGTCCTTTGGCTCTTCAACAACACAAATAATTTTGCTATGACGCGATAAGCAGATATTGCATAGTTCCCCTTCGGAAAACCCGCCACAACGCGAACAAAATCTAATTTTTTCCTTTGCATTCACCACGGTTTTTGCGAAATCTTCCACTTTATCCTTGTCTAAATCCAAAATCCTATACGCATATCTTTGAGCGGTCTTGTATCCCACCCCAGGCAAAATCATAAAACTGCCAATCAATTTTTCTAACTCTTTTTCTTCCATAGTTATATTATACCACTTTGTCTTTATTTAGGCAAATGTTGAAAAGATTTATCAAAATCTGTTTGTTTTTTTCGCATAAATAAAAGAAAAAGCCTACTTTATAGAAAAAAACCACATAAGAACAAAATCATATTTCACTTTAGTGGCATTTTTGCCACTTTTATTAAGTATGGGGTCGCTTGCACAAAATGAAAATTAAGAAATGACTTTAAATATTGCACAAAAAAAAGTACCAAGTTTTACCTTGATACTTTTTTGTGCGCTTAGCGCGTGAGTTTCAATAACAATAAAAGTTATCATCCACCCCAATTATTCAAACATGCACTCGTCCAGTCATGATACCAGTGTTCATCCCACCAATGCCAGTTTCCTTTGCAATTACCATCTTTTCTAGCAGCACCCATAAAGTAACCTGATGTACATTCATTTAAAATCTTAAAATCAGCACTTGGAGCATAAACTTTTATCATATCATCCTTTTGCGAAGATTCGACTGTTCTTCCACAATTGTATTTCCACCATAAAGCGCCGTACTTTCGTGTACATCCAGTATGAGTATAAGTTGAATAATGGTTATCTCTCCAATATTTTAAGTACTTAACATCATAATTATTCAAGAAGAAACCGTCAATCAATGATGATATGTTCTTTGTATCCAAATCAAATCCCGTCCCAAATATAACATCCGTCCTAACTGTTCCGCCACTAAACCAATCAGCATTAAATGTCTTGTTATAATAGTATCCAACTGAACGGTAACCACTTCCACCTACGAATTGTATAGTAGCGTTTTCAATTGTTCCATTGAGTGCGAGCTTACCATTATTTTGATACAAGTCTGTAACAAGTGAATAGTGAGTCGATTTGCTTTCAATTGTGTATATTGAAGAAGCACTCGTTCTATAGTTGTTCTTTATGACACCTGAAATGGTTATTGGGTCAACATCCTTTGCATATACGCCACCAACTGTATCCGCTCCACTATTTTCGTATACTGAACCTGACACCGTTAGTTTTCCACCATCAATATACACACCACCAGCACTTTCACTTGCGGTGTTGCTGTACACATTAGACGAAATCGTCACCGTGCTACTTGAACTCGCAAATACGCCAGCACCATTTTTACTCGTATTACCATAAAGATGTTCCGAAATAGTTACTGTAGCCCCAGAACTATATACACCACCACCATTGCCTTTTTCTGCGTGGTTTGCATAAATGTGTCCACTTGACTTGTATATTCCACCTATCACATATACACCACCACCATTTCTCGTTGCAATGTTATTATAAATAGCATTCTGAGTTGTAACATTTCCGCCAGAGACATATGCACCTGCACCGTCTGTTGCATTGTTTTCTTCAATGATAAGTTGAGTTGTGAGATTGCTTACACCGTAGAAGTATACACCACCACCATTTGTTGCACTATTCTTTTTGACTGAAATGTTATTTGCTGGAGAAGTCGTTTTTGTGTAAATACCGCCACCGTTTGTTGCTCCATTATGGCAAACAATACTTGAGTTATTACCGTTTACAACACCACCCTCGATATAGATACCACCACCGTTTGTTGCGTAGTTATAGCAAATTGTAGCACCTTTTGAGAAGTCAAATGTACCACCACTCACATAAACACCGCCACCGTTTGTTGCTGTGTTAGCATATTCAGTGACAGTTGCTGCTGAACTATCATCTGCTTTTTTAGTACCAATTACAGCATCTTTTAACAACTCAGTTTCTCCGCCAAGCACCGCAATAGCGCCACCATTTGTTGCACTATTTTTGCCGTTGATAACCGTAAATTTATCTATTGATGTCGTACCTTTACTTGCAATAGCACCACCGTTTTCAGTTGCATTGTTTGCAGTCAAAGTAACCACGCCTTCTAATTTCGCAGTTGCACCACTTGCTACATAGATTGCACCACCATTTGTTGCTTTAAGTCCATTTATTTCAACCGTTCCACCTAAAGTCAAGGTACCCGAGCCAGCATAAATACCCCCACCATTTTGCGCATTAGAAAGTTTGTCTCCCCCTGTAATTGTAAGTTTCGAATTAAAGGTTACATTAGAATCAACATAAATTCCGCCACCGTTATTAGTTGAGACATTTCCAGATAATGAGAAGTTAACTGTAGTATCTCCGTTAGACGAGTTGAAAGCACTTGCAAAGTAGATGCCGCCACCACTATTAGCGCTGTTACCATTTATAGTAACCGTTGAATCTTCAGTTCCACTTTTTAAAGTTCCACCTTGATAATACAATCCACCACCAAAGTGCGTTGCAGTGTTTCCTGATAATTCAGCCGAAAGAGCAACCGTGCCACCTTTCATCGCAATACCGCCACCATTGTATGCAGTGTTACTAGAAATTGTACCCGAGACATTTAAATCACCCTTTTCGATATAGACGCCACCACCAATAGAGTTCGTATTGTCATTAACATTATTGCTAATTTTGCCGTCTTTACCAATATTCACTGTGCCACCAGCAATGAACACACCTGAGCCATTTATTGCACTGTTATATTGAACAAGCCCTTCGATTTTTACTTCTCCACTTTCCACATAAATTCCGCCACCCTTTGTTGCGGTATTAGGTTTACCATTTTCGCCGATGTTTGAAGTAAGAGTAAATATTCTTCCTTTCATATACACGCCACCGCCGTTTTCCGCTGTGTTACCTTTTAAAACAACTCCGTCACTAATTGTGAGCGTGCCTTCATTATAAATCGCGCCCCCATTTGTTGCGGTGTTACTGTAAATACTCATCTCTTTTAATGTAACATTCGCGTTTGTGCCGACATAGACCGCACCGCCTTTTGTTGCGTTAGTGCCATCTCCGCCGTCAATATCAAATCCTTTAACTATGACATTTCCTTGAGCAACACTCAACGCGCCACCATTGCCACCGCTTGCGCTATTTGAGAAGACTTTTCCAAAGGTCAAAGTCATCTCATTTCCCCCGCCATAATACAAATACATTGCGCCACCGCTTTGTCCAGCAGTATTACTTTCAAACGCTAAGTGTTTCAATGTTGGTGAAACCTTTTTGACATAATTTTCAAATGTTGTAGAGCCATTTCCTGAATAACTAAGATTATAGCAAATCGCACCACCATTCGCTGTTGCATGGTTATGAGAAAGAGTAGTTGATATAATTCCCGATGTATCTGTCTTATCTGGGGTAAGCAAATATGCATTCTGCCCTAGGAAAACACCGCCACCATCTTTATTTGCTTTGTTTGAAGAAATAGTTGCACCATTTAGGTTAACAAATCCGTGTTTGACAAAGATTCCACCGCCATCTTTTCCCGCAACATTATTAGTAATCGTGACATTTTTTGATAAAATGTTTTCTACTACATCGTCGATATTTTCACCATTATAATGTATCGCCGATTCATAACTCTTAATGTATAAACCGCCACCGTATTCAGCATTAGGCTTACTTGAATCGCCAGAACCTTTAATCGTAAGAGTTCCGCCCGTTCCATATCTAAGTGGAAGAACGCCGTCTACATACATTCCACCGCCTTGTTTCGCCGTGCTATTGTTGTTTAAAACAATTCCGCCGACCAATTTTAGAATGAATGCATCTTCTGCCCCTTCGTAACCGCTAAAAGCAGATTCTTTCACTTGATACCAAATTCCGCCACCACTTTCAGTTGCGGTGTTGGAACTTAATTCAAATGTATTTTCACTATTATTAAGTGTGACCACTGGCTTTGTATCACCACTTGCAAAAATAGCAATCGCACCGCCGTTTTTCGCTGTGTTACCTGTTAATTTGCCAAGAATTTCCACAGTCGCGCCACTTGTTATATAGATAGCTCCGCCTTTTTCCGTCGCAGTATTGCCACTTAATACAGAGTCTTTGTCAATTTTAACTTCTGATTCCTTCCCGCCAACCGAAATAGCACCACCATTGCTTCCGCTATTGTTATATAGTTTTGTGTTAACTAAGTTAAGTTGTGCCGAATCGCCCGCTACATTTATAGCACCACCAGGGGCACTCTTATGAGAATTTTCAATGGTCGAATTTGAAATCATTAAGTTCGCACTCTTTAGTAACCCAATCGAACTATTTATTCCTTCTTTAGCTTCTGGTTTTGCACTTGATGTAATTGTAACTTGGTTAAACTTGGAAATTTGTTGGTCCTTTGATTCAACATCAATCGCAATCAAATATGCGCTTTCACCACTATTAGTAGAAGAGTAGCAATTATTAAATTTGACATTAGTGAGTTCAATTGTTGAATTCAGAACTTTTATCATTTCATTTCCTGTTTGGAATTTCTCAAATGTGCAATCTTTTATCGTCAAATTTCCACTTTCTACAATTATAGGTGTTGATAGGCCGGATTTCTCAGAAGTAAATGCAATATTTTGAACAATCAAATTAGGAGTATATACTTTATTGCCGTCTCCTACTACTTCTCCTTTCAAATAGAACAATGCATTGTTATTTTCAGTTATGTTATAAATAATTGTTCTCTTGTCATCACTTGGTCCAACCTTATCGTCAATAGTGTAATAGACACCAGACGCCACAGTTATATTGTTGTTAAATTGGAGTTGTGTAAGTCCTTTTTCAAATGTATATGACTCTTCAAGCAAATAGATTGTTTGCTGAGGAACATTATTTGAACTATTTACAGACGCAGTTAAAGCAGTTTGCAAGTTTGCATAATATTTTGTTTGCGTCTTGTCATCACGCACATAAACTCTTGCAAGTGAACGCTTACCTGTAATGATATTGGAATTATTATCATCACAAACCAAAACGAAACTCTTATCATCATTGCCCTTTCCTTCAAAAATTTCAGGGTCCTTTTGTTCGTCTGAGTATTTTATACCATCGTCCGTGCAGAATGTCGCAATAATAATATTCTCTATTTCTTTTCCATTTTCGTCCACAGTTGGAGAGTCGATTCTAAATGGAATCGAATCAAGTTTTTCATTGCGCCCAGCAACAGTTAGATATGCGTATCTTTTAATAAGTCCTTTATCAGTTTTTTCTTCTTTCTCAAGACGCGCAAGGTAGAACTCATCCTTTATTATAAGTGAATCTGACAATGTAGACACACCCGTTTCTTTATTATTCAACAAAGAGACACTTCCTGCTTCCGTAACATAAATACCGTGGCCCTTCTCTTCAGTCGCTTTGTTATTTTGAATGGCTATCGCCCTAATGTATACTCCAGTTGTTGTAGATTCCTTTAGTTTTTCGTCTTTATGCGTGTCTACCCATTCTTTAGAACTTTGGACAAACATTGCACCGCCATTTTTGGCTTGGTTGTTATTTATTGAAGCACTGTAAATATTCTCGTCTTTTTCATACGCAAATTCTACATACGAGTAATAATCAACAAAGAATGCACCACCACGCTCGTTTGCAATGTTATAAGCGATTGAAAGGCTCTTTGTGACATCAGTGTCATTTGAAGCAGGTGCAATTGTAAGTTCGCAACTTACTAAGTAGAATGCACCACCGTCCTTTGAAGCGGTATTCTTGTTAATTAAATCGCCGAATGTTCCGCCGTAGAGATTAACAACTGTGCCATTAGCATAGACTGCGCCACCATTTACAGCGCCATTTCCGCCAAAATTACCACCGTTTATGTGCAACATACCACTTTCCGCATAAAGCGCGCCACCATTTTGGGTTGCAATGTTACTTGTAAAGTATCCACCAGTAATTGATG
>CAKVCH010000017.1 GCA_934725745.1 uncultured Clostridia bacterium
ATAAGCATCAATATCAATGTCGATCGAAGTGTCAAAACTTTCAGCAACTTCCATGCCTTTTGCTTCCTTAACTGCTGTCTTTATTGACACGCTAGGCACTGCCAAAACAACTTGTGACGCGACATCTTCTACTTTTGGCAAAAGTTGCTCAATATAAGTTTTGACTTCTTTGTCGACTTTGTTCATTTTAAAATTGGCAATTACATATTTTTTTGGCATATCTCAACTCCTTTTTTTTGCCTTTTTACTCCGTTTTTACCCCAAAAACCGACGATTTTTGAGCCAAACAGTAATTATTTTATTTATTCAAACAAATCTCTTCCCGTCATTTCTTTTGGGACTTTTATTTTCATAAGGTTAAGAAGAGTCGGCGCAACATCAGCCAGCGTGCCGTCTTTTCTAAGTTTCTTATCTTTATCCACTCCAAAGACGAAAAGCGGAACAATGCTCGTTGTATGTGATGTGTTAGGCGACCCGTCAGGGTTAACCATTATATCTGCGTTGCCGTGGTCAGCAGTCACTATTCCTTGCCCACCACGCGCCAAAATCGCATCAACCACGCGTTTCATTTGCGTGTCGACCACTTTGACCGCCGTCCTTGTAGCCATTTTGTCTCCGCTATGCCCGACCATATCGCAATTAGCAAAATTTATTGCAATAAAGTCGTAATTATCCATAACTTCAAGCGCTTTATCCGCTATTTTTTCTGCCGACATTTGTGGAAAATTGGCATAACTTTGCATTTTTTCGCTATTTATTAAAATCCTATCTTCGCCCGCATAACAATCTTGCTTGCCGTCGTTAAAGAAAAAGGTTAAGTGCGCATATTTTTCTGTCTCCGCAATTTTAACTTGTTTTAGTCCCTTTTTACTTATCACTTCTGACAAAATGTTCTTCATTTTTTCTTGCCTATATGCGACATGAACCTTTTTAAAACTTTCGTCATATTCGGTCATCGTTACAAAATATAGGTTAAGTTTTTTAACAAAGTCAAGGTCGTTATCTTCTGCCATAACATAAGCAAGTTGTCTTTCCCTATCTGTCCTAAAATTGTAGGAAATGACAGCGTCGCGACTATTTATAAGTCCCAAAGGCTCACCTTTTTCGTCAGTTAAACAAATAGGTTTTATAAATTCGTCAGTTTCGCCCTTTTCGTAAGCTTTTTCAATTGCTTTGTGATAGTCCGCAAACTTTTCGCCGTCGCCAGATGTCCAAAGATTATATGCAAGTTCATTTCTATTATAGTTTTTATCCCTATCAAAAGCGTAAAAACGCCCCACAATCGAAACAATTTTCCCGCATTTTTTTCTTTTTGTGTACTTTTCAACTTGTTCTAAGTACTTAATAATACTTTTTGGATGAGTGTCTCTTCCGTCGCCCACAAAATGTATAAAGACATTATAAAAATCATTATTCTTAAACATATCAATGAGCGCTAAAAGGTGGTTAATATGCGAGTGAATTCCACCATCGCTTGGGATACCTATAAGGTGCAACGCCTTGTTGTTTTTCTTGCAGTAGTCAATCGCTTTTAAAAGTTCTTTATTTTTAAAAAACTCGCCCGACTTAATGTCTTTATCGATTCTAACTAGCATTTGATAACTAACTCGCCCGCTCCCTAAGGTCATATGCCCGACTTCACTTGTCCCCGCTTGTCCTTTTGGAAGCCCCACATACTCTTCACTAGCGCGAATAAAGGTGTGGGGGAATCTTTTTTCATAATTTCTAAAATTTTCGGTATTTTCTTTTATAATTCCGCTTTTTTCATAATCTTTTGGTTTGCCGTAGCCGTCCAAAATTATGAGTGCTGTTAATTTATTTTCTCTCATTTTACCCTTTTATTCTTTTACATCTTCAATGACTTCAAGCCCAGGAAGGCTCTTCCCTTCAAGAAGCATTAAACTTGCCCCACCGCCTGTTGACAAGTGGTTGACACATTTACTATAACCCGCTTTAACGACCGCCGCCGCGCTGTCTCCGCCACCAACAAAACTAAACGCGTGCGTGCGTGCGACATATTTTGCGATTTTTCTTGTACCTTTTTCGTACATTGGATTTTCAAAAACACCCATAGGTCCATTCCAAACAACTGTCCCCGCTTTTTTAATGTATTTTTTGAAAAGTTTGATTGTTTTTGGACCAATGTCAAGCCCCATATATTCATCTGGAATTTCGCTTGATAAAAACCTTTTTGGCTTATCCTTTGAATCTAAACTGGTATTACAAATATTGTCTATCGGAAGAATAATTTTTGCACGGCTATTCTTCGCCATTTCAAGATACTTTTTACACAAATTTTCGTCATCAACAATAGATTTTCCAACATGACCGCCATTTGCTTTTACAAAAGTATACGCCATTCCACCACCGACCAAAATTGTGTCCGCTTTGTCTAAAAGGTTTTCAATCACAGGGATTTTATCCTTAATTTTTGCCCCGCCTAAAACAGCCACAAGTGGACGCGTTGGGTTTACTAGAACATTTGAAATAACCTTTAATTCCTTATTTATCAAAAAACCAATCGCGTTAGGCAATAGTTTCGCAACGCCATAAGTTGACGCGTGTTTTCTATGCGCCGTGCCAAAAGCGTCATTAACATAAATATCCGCAAGACTTGCAAGTTCCTTGCAAAAAGACTCGTCGTTTTCTTCTTCACGCTTGTCAAAACGCAAATTTTCAAGCAAAACAATGTCGCCCTTTTCCATATTTTTTATCTTTTCTTTTGCGTCCTTTCCAACAGTATCTGTCGCAAAAGTTACTTTATTTTTTACAAGTTGAGAAAGTTTGTCCGCAACAGGTTTTAACGAATATTTTTCGTCCACCGTGCCATTAGGTCTTCCAAGGTGCGAACAAATAATTACTTTTGCACCTTTTTCGCAAAGATAATTTATTGTCGCCAAACTTTCCATAATTCGAGTGACATCCGTAATTTCGTGAGTGTCCTTATCCATAGGCACATTGAAATCTAGTCTAAGAAGCACCTTCTTATTTTCGACATCCAAATCTTTAATAGTTTTTTTCATTTTTTCCCCAAATCAAATTATTGTAGTCTTCCTACAAATATATTTTATCAATTTGTCAAAATTTTGTACATAAAATTGACGCGGTTTTTAAAAAAAAGTTAATTATTTTTGTTTTTTTACATTTTACCGTGTTTATTTTTATATGTGCGCTATAAAATAACCGTTCTGTTTTCTTCTTCCTTTCCAATAAAAATTGTTGTTGATTTTTCTTTCTTAACCCACAACTTTTCTTCTTCACTATCGTTTAAAACGATTATGTTTCCCTTATTTTTATTAAAAAAGGTAGTCTCAAAACATATCTTAAATTTTTCATTTTCAAAATCAAAAACTAAATCTTTTTCTATAAAACTCTCTCCAAAAACATACACTTGATTATGAGTCTTAAAAATTGCATTTTGTTCCTTTTTCCCGTCAACAACAAAATAAAAACAAAAAATATATATATTGCTTTTGGTGCCACGAACTTCTTTTAAAAGAATATTTAGTTCTTCATTTTTAGAAATGCACTCTTCACATCTCTCATCTTTTATATTTTTATTTTCTTTTGCACTATATTTTAAATACTTAAAATAAAAAGGCCTTAAAAATTCCGACAAGTCAATTTGGGGCGTTTTACTACAAAAAGGCGAAATATATATTTTACTTTTGTTCTTTTTTATCTCAATCATTACATCATAGTATGATTTTTTTTGAAATTGTGAAAATATTTTTAAAAACAATATCTTATTTTAATGTTCCTTTAGTATATTAAGGTTACAGAAACATTCATCTTATATCTATTAAATCCTTTTTTAAAAAAAATAAAAAAGTGTCGTCACGAAAACAACACTTCTTCAATCTCCCTAATATTTTTAGCGACTGCAATCTTTTTTCTCTTTTCAACGCCCCCATTTTCGCCCAAAGTGTATGAAAGTGCGTGGCGTTTAAAAATGTTTGTTATATCTTTTTCGTCATAATATTCACGCAAGATTTTTAGGTGTAAACGCGCTATTTGTTCCTTATCCATTTTGACATCTTTTCCAAGAAGTTGACTAAAAATCTCAGGACATCCAACCGCTTTTCGACCAATCATAACGCCTTTAACGCCCGTTTTCATTGCTTTATCAAAAGTTTTTTTATCGACTATGTCGCCACTTGCGATAACTGGAATATTAACTGCTTGAACAACAGCCTTTAAGTCGTCAAAATTAACTTGTCCGCTATACGCTTGCTCTTTCGTCCTTGGATGATATGTGATGAAACTTGCCCCAGCACTTTCGCACATTTTAGCAAATTCTTTAGCCACATCATCGTGCGCGCCATATCCCTTTCTAAACTTGACACTGACGGGCTTTCCCCACGATTTTACGCAAGTCGAGATTATTTCTCTTGCCAACTCAAAGTTCTTTAAGAGTGCGCTTCCTTCCCCGTTTTTTACAATTTTTGGGGCTGGGCACCCCATATTTATGTCCAAAATATCAAAATCATCTATCACGCCACTTTTTATGACCGCTTCAAAAATCTTTGGTTCGTGCCCAAAAAGTTGCACACACTTAGGGCTTTCCCCTTCAAAAGTCCTTAGCATTTCTTTTGTCTTTTTTGAGTCATAAAAAAGTCCTTTGACGCTAATCATTTCCGTACTTGTTAACCCCGCGCCAAAAAACTTGCAAAGTTTTCTAAAACTCACATCCGTCACACCCGCCATAGGTGCTAAAAAAATGTTGCTATCAAAATGAAGATTTCCAATTTCCATTCTTCTATTTTAACAAAATTTTTTACCTTTTTCAACACTTTTAGGCTTCATATGTTTTTATTTTTTTGGGGTTCACTTTCCAAACAAACTAAGAGTCAAAAATTCGTTCAGAAATCAATAATTATCAATAATTTGCTCTAAAATTTATGTTTTTTAATAAAGACTTACTTTGCTCACAAAACCAAAAATTGTTAATAATTAACTTTAGATTTTAAATTTTTATACTCTTCAAAAAGTTTAAGCCCCTCGTCCCTATCAATATTTATCATACAGTCCTTTAATTTTTCAGTCGACAAATTAAGTTTTTCATAAAAGGAGACATCACGAAAGCCTATTTTCTCATTGTCATCTATCGTACAAGCATAATAAATTTTCTCAATATTTGCCCACATTAGCGCACACAGACACATTGGACAAGGTTCGCCCGTTGTATAAATCTCGCATTTAGAAAGGTCAAAATTTTTAATGTTCTTACACGCATTCCTAATAGCGTCAATTTCTCCGTGACAGGTTGGGTCATTACTAGATACAACCTTGTTTGCCCCTTTCCTACAATTACGCCATCTTTAACAATCACAGCCCCAAACGGTCCGCCGTCCCCGTTAAGAATACCTTTTCTTGCTTCTTCAATTGCAAGTTTAATATATTTATTCATAAAAACCTCTTAAAAATAATTTATCACAAAAAGGCGTAAAAGACTAGAAAAATCAAAAGGTTTTATTTAAAACATCACTATTTTCTTAAAATATCTTCTCAAATTAAAACTTAATCATTTTTAAAAGTTTTGATAATATTTTTTTAAAAGTTTTTTACGAAAAAACTAATCACAATTTAAACTTTTGCAGACTTTTTCTTTCGCTTAAAAAATGTTGCTTGCTCTTCTTTTGTAAAACATCTCAACATTACTAGACTCGCAAGATAGACCGTTGCGCCAACAAAGAACGCAAAAAGGCTCGCAAAACGAAAACTAACAAAAGCTTCACAAATTTTAAGCGCAACAACTAATGCCCCAGCCATAAAGCCACACGACAAAAGGGGTGCCACAAGGGCTTGATAGAGAGAAAGATTGATTTTGACAACCTTTCTAAACTGCCACAAATTTATAAAACTCGAAAGGAAATAACAAATGCAATTTGAAATCGCAACACCGATTATTCCAAAAAATTTAATCAAAACAACTTCGCACGCAACTTTAATAATAAGTGACACAAGTAAACTCAAAACTGGCACATACGCCTTTCCTACCGCTTGCAAAAGTGCGGTCGACATTTGAAGAATTGTAAGATATAACACACTTGAACTTGATAAAACAAGAAGAGTGCTCGCAAGTTTAAATTCCCCGTCGCACGAAAAACTCCCCGCGTACAAAAGTTGCAAAACATTTTTTGAAAATAGAAGAAAAACAATCACACAAGGAAGAGCAACAATTAAGTTTAATTTTAAAGTTAATTCCGCCTTTTTTGAAACACCTTCATAATCTTTTTTTGAAAGAGAATACACAAGATAAGGGACAAGCGTCATACAAATTGACACGCTAAATGTTGACGGCAAACTAACAAGAGTCCCCACAACGCCCGAGTTTAGTCCAAGTAACCCCGTCGCGAAAAATTTGTCAAACCCCATAGAAAAAAGAAGATTAACAACTAAAAAACTATCAATAACCATACTTGTAGGCAAAATTACAGACGACAAAATAAAAGGAAGTGCATTCTTAAAAACTTCTTTTACACCTAAAAACCGCAATTTACATTGATTTTTACGCGTTTTTGCCCCGTTTTGCATCAATTTTGAGTTGTTTTTTGATTCAAAATGTGATTTTAAGGTAAATTTTTGAGTGGGAATTTTTTTTACAATTGCCTTATTAAGTTCTTTTCTCTCTTTGCCATTTTTAAAACTAAACGAATCAAAATATTCCCTATTTTTCACCCTAAAATAAAGATAGTAAAAAACAAAAAACAAGCAAGAACTTATTTCCGCTACACTTAAGCCCAATATCGCCCCAAAAGCGCCATATAAAACTCCTTTCCCGATAAAAATCTTTGCCAAAGTGAGCCCAATTGCGAGTTTAAATAGTTGGTCAATAATAGAAGAAATTGCGCTTGGAGTCATATTTTGCAAGCCTTGAAAATATCCCCTAAATGCGCTACTTACGGCGACCGCCACAATAGCTGGCGCAAGCGCCAAATAACAAATATACGCGTCCGCCATTCCTTGCAAACTTGCAATAACTTTTGATAAAAAACATAGCCCTACTGCAAGTAGAACTCCAAAAATTGAAAGGGTTATGAGCGTTGACACAAAAAAATTAAAGGCGCCCTTATCATCTTTTTGAGCGACCTTTTTACTCACCATTTTAGATGTCGAAACGATAAAAGAGTTTGACACAAAAGTGAGCAAAAAAGCGTAAACAGGAAAAACCAAATAATAAACGCCAATTCCTTTTGCGCTCAAGACATTGACAAGCGGAATTTTGTAAATTGCGCCAAGCATTTTGCAAATTATTCCGCTTAAACTAAGTATAATCGCCCCGTACACAAAAGATTGTTTTTTCATTTATTAACCCTTTAAAAATGTACTTGCAAATGTGACAAGAAGGTCGATTTGAGCAATTTTGACTTCGTCTTTTTCGTTTAAAAACAACACAGCGCGCCCCACTTCATAACCGTCACTTTTGAGTGCAAGTATGTACATATATGAAAATCCGTCAATCACCGAATCTTTGTATTGTAGAAGCGGACAAGAAATAATTTTATCTATAACGCCATTTAACCCCCCGCCTTTTACGCCCTTACTTGCAACAACTTTTTCTTCGTCGCAAATAACATTTTGTACTCCCACGCTTTCAAAAATAGTATCACATAAATCGCACGCAAATTCAATTGCGTTGTCTAATTCATAAAATTTTTTCAAAACAATTTCTCTACTATCGTTTATGCACATTTCAACAGAACTTCCCGTTTTAATGCCAAGGACTCTTCTCATTTCCTTTGGGATAACAACGCGCCCCAACTCGTCAATTTTTCTAACCATTCCCATTCCCATAATTTTTCTCCTTTTTTCATTAAAATGCCTTTATTTTAATTGTAGCATATCCAAATTTTCTAAAAATATTTAAACTTTTCAACTATTGACACCAAAATAATCAAATGTTAGAATATATATAAATAATCATATTAAAGGGGTCTAAAATGAAAAAATATAATACACTTGAATATCAACAAGATTTTTTAAAGGAAAACGGCTTTAGTTGGGACGGGAAGTCAAAAATGGATGTCTTTTATAACAAAAACATTGTTAAACTTGACGAAAACGGCAAGACTTTTAACGCTTCACTTGACATTACGCCAATTCAATTTAGAATTTACGCAGAAAATAGCGCGGGGTCTGCAACAGAGTTTAATTCTAGTTTTTCATTCTATAAAGATTTGTCGAAAGAGTGGATAACAAAAAATTGCGAAACATTCCCACGCTCCAAACCTTTTATGCTTGATATGCTAAAATTAAAAAGAGATGCAGTCGCAAGAGAAATTGAGAAAATTCATCCAATCGATAAAGAAAAACAAACTAGTCTCAACGAAAATTTGCAAAATGCGATGGTTTATCTTGACGACTTAATTTCAATTGTAAAAGACAACGAGCAAGAAAGAGAGATGTAAATGAGAAAAAACATAACCTACCATTTTGTCGACAATTTCCTATCAAAATTTGGCTTAGTTAACCAAGGGTCCAACCCGTTTAATAGAGTCAAAAT
>CAKVCH010000018.1 GCA_934725745.1 uncultured Clostridia bacterium
TCCTTCGTCCGTCAAAAGCCCAAACTTAGGGACGCGCCCGAGAAGTGACCCAAAAATATCGAGCATTCCGCTATTTCTATTGCACCTAGCGCCTAAAACGGAGTTTGCAAAAACGACCGCGCTACTTTCTGCCCACGACAAAACATCACCATACTTTGGAGTGTTCCCTACTTCTTTTAAGTAGCAAGTACAAGTAAAAGACTTGCCGTCTTTTAAACCTATTTTTCTTAGTTGTTCCTCATAATGCTTTTGCTCGCTGTACATTATTTTGCTAAAAATCAATTTGTTAAGTAGCCCACATTTGACATTTTTATAGTCAATAGGTCTTGGGTCAACTGTGAAAGGATAAGGCGTTTTAAGCCCCGCGTCTATAATCTCGTCCATAATCCTATAAACTGGTTTAAGTAGCCCAATTCCAAAAGATGTGACAAGGTGTCCGCAAGTTGTGACAGGCACAAATTTTTCCGCGCCAAAGACATCGCCAAACTCAACAAGTGTCTTTAAAATCTTAGCCTTTGTCTCGCCTTCCTTTCCCGCTAGAATCGCTTTTTCTTCTGCTGTTAATTTCATTTTTTCTCCTTTTTGTTTTTGTTCTTATCACCATTTTGAGCGTCGAGATATGCTTTCTTTTTCTTGTTTTGCAACTTAATCGTAATAAGCCCAACAACCCCAATCGCAATCAAAACAACAATCATAGCAATGATAAGTCTAATTGTAAAAACATGGGATACATGCAAAATATAACTTACCTTTTCGTTTTCTGCAAAAGTCACATTAAGATTGACAAGCCCATTTTCAGTTTCTTTTTCTGCCACATTTTTATCGACAAAAGCAACTTGCAAAACGGAATTGTCCACCACATCTTCATAATCAATTTCGACCGAGTCATCAACGACATTAAGTTTTCTTTGATTTAAAAGGACATAATCGACCTTTTCGTTCGCTTTTGGTAGGAGTGTGTATGTTATTTTTTTGTCACTTTCAACACTAGCAATTGCGTCCGTCCCGACGCCGTCAATTGTCGAAAAAATGCTTCCCTTTCCCGCCGACACATAGGAATAGATACTTTTTGGCGCGTTTTCGGTGGCTGGCAAATCTTCTGTTTTGACGCCAACAACTGCAAATGGACTAAAACTCTTTACAATTGCCACAATGCCATATTCTGTCACAACGCAAGGTATTTCTTCTGTTTCATTTGGAATAATATTCCCGCTCGCGTCCTTTTTGTAGTGATAAACTTTGAAAGTTACGCCCGCGTCGGACTTTGAAAACCCTTCTGGAAAACCAAAAGCAAGGCGCATATAAGACCCGCTAGGGATTTTTGCAACTGTTCCGCAAATATGAAGGTCAAGTTCATAAGTTGCACTTGTCACAAGGCTTTCAACATCTAAAATGTCTTTGACTGCGTCTTCCATTGCGCTTGAAATTTGTTCAGTGGCTTTGGACGCAACAAGCACCAATTGACTTCTTTGACTTTCCGCGTAAAAATTACCCTTTTCGTCTTGGAAATTTACCACAGACAAGTCTTTATTATCAATAAGAACAGGCTCGCCAAAAACATTCATATAAAGCCTTCCGCCGTCATAAACTTTGGAGCAAACTGACCATTTTCTTTGGAAATTAAAGAAAACTGGATGTGGAGTTGCACCATTTAAAACAGCGCCCACATTTTCAATGTTAAAATAGTAGGTTATTGAATCGTGAGCATAGTACAAACTTGGTGTAAATTTAAATGAAATTTTGTTTTCTCTTTTATTAAAAACAACTTTTTCTACCTTTGTGTACGCCGACATATCGCCATATTTTACGGTCGTCACATTTATTTTAACATCCTTTGTTTCGTCAACCTTTGACAAATCCATGTCGTAAACAACTGAAATTTCAAGTGGTTCTTCGGCAGGATAACGCCCAGAATTATTAGGCGTGATTTCTTTTGCAAGCGGAATAATGGAACTTTCGTTATAAAAATCGTTTTTAATAACCGCGCTTTGCGCAATAACTTTGCCTTCTTTTGCCAACTCATCAAGCGTTTTATCGTACAATTGCTCGTTAGTTGGCGCTTCTGTCACGACAAAGAATTGCACATCGTAGATTTTATCCGTAAAAGTGAAAACTTTTGAATATGGGCTATTGTAAAGCGAGAAAATTTCGCTCCATTTGTAACCACTCCCTTCCACATAGTGGTGGCGCACGACGACATACAAGCCTTCTTTTTTAAGTTCTTCGGCGTTTTTGTCGTCATATGAATAGTTAACGATTTGATAAGGAACGCCGTTATTTTTCTTTGTTATAACACTTGTAATAACTTCATCCATTCCAAAATTAAATGTTGCAAGCACTGGTGCGCCGAACTTAATGTCTGAATTTGAAACGCAAACATCTTCGACATAATTGTCGGTCGACTCAGCGCCTAAAAGCGTATAAGTATTTTTATCCGTCAAACTAGAATTAAAGGTCGAGTCAACAAGATACCATTGTTTATTAAAACGCACTACATTCCACGCGTGTGGCTCGTAATTGTCACCATTCTTGTAGTAACCAATAACCACTTGGCAATCAATGCCGACTTTATCCATAAGGAGTTTAAAGGCGCGAGCAAAACCTTCGCATACAGCTTTTTCATTTACAAGTGCGCCGTAAGCAGACCTAATGTGTGGCGCTGTAACTTGATTGGAACTTTCAAAACTGTACATTACTTTGGTCGATAAAAGTTCATTTGCTTTTCTGACCTTGTTTTCAAAAATAACCTTTTCGTCTTTTTCGTTTGCATCAACCGACGCGTTAATTTGCACGACATAATTTGTAACGACATTATTTAGTGCCGTTTCGGCAGTGTCAATGGACGACCTACTATTAAACCCGCCGTCAATATAGTAACTCCCCGTTCTTCCGCTATTGATGAAAGCAAGATATTCGCCATTTTTAAGGTACATCCCAATAGAAAGGTTGTCAAAGTTGATGTAGAAAAGTTCAGGGTGGTCAAGATAGTAAGCGTCTCTCGCGCGCGCGAAATCTCTAAGTAAAGACTTGTCACCATTTTGATAATCTTTAATCGAGCCACGCGATACTACATCGCTGACATCTTTTTCGCCGTTTTCCTTTAAAAGTCCGTCCTTATGCATTGACTCAATCGCATCATAAATTACTTTACTCTTATAGGATAGTTGCGTGTAATAGGTCGTAAGACTTTCCTTACTTTCCGTGCTTGCAAAAGCCACATTCCCACTTAAAACGGCAACAAAACTGCACAAAAGTAGCAAAAAGAGAGTTATTTTTGTAAAAAAATTTTTCATTTAGTCTCCATTTTTATTTTTTAAAGTCTCAATTTCCTTTTTCAAAAAAGCGTTTTCGTCTTGCAAGGACGAAATTTGCATTTTAAGATTGTCAAGTTCGGCCTTTTCAATTTTAACCATTTGAATACCCATTCTTGAAAGTTCTTCGTCCCCACCTTTAAGCCTTATACCAATGATGTTGCACGAAACAAAAGAACCAAGACAAATAATGCAAACAACTATAAAAACTTGTAGCATCAAAGGCGCTTCCAAAATTGGTCGACCCGCAATGATAAGTGTAATAAATCCCGTCCACAAACCAATCGCGAAATATGTCACAATTTGTAACCAAAGAAGATGTCTCCCAAGTCTACTATACACAACAAGTGCTCCTGTGTACGCGACGCTCAGAATTGCAACTATGCCAGTTATTCTGTTATAGACCGTGTAAGTAACAAGCAAATTCGAGCAAAAACAAATAAGCGCTAAAATTGTCGAAAGCCCAAGAAGTCCTAGCCCTATGAAGCCTAAAATTTTGTTCTTGTGAATAATAATCATTTCACTTAGAGTAAGTCCGCTCGCAACGCAAATGGCACTTAGGCAAAGCAAAATTCTAAGTGGAATCCCACTAAAAATTGGCACTTTGAAAACTGCCAAAACGCACATCACGCACACAATAACTAGCGACGAAAGCGAAACGCCAAGTAGGCTCTTTCTAATTTTCTCCACCTTTTCTTTTTCCATACTCTCTCCTTTTTTGGAAAACAAGTTTTCCTAGAAAAATCTATATTACATATATTTTATCATAAAATAACTTTTAAAATCAAATAATTAAAAGTGGTATGAAAAAATTTTTATACCAAAAAAAGGTTATATAGGAAAATTTCTTATATAAAAAAGAAAAATTATACTAAAAAATTTAAAGACATCTAAAAAAGTTCTAGACAAAAAATATTTTTTGCGTAAAGAAAAAAGCGCTCAATTTTACTTATTTTCTAGCGAAAAAAGTAATTTTTGCATAGTTTTTAGTTGCTCCATTTGGTCATAAACCATTTTTTCAGCGAGTTCGCGAAGGGGCAAACAAATGTCAAAAAGAAGTAAATTTTTGCACATATTGACAGCCCCCATATGATGTGGAATCATCTCGGACAAAAAGTTTACATCAAGATTATTACTTGTTCGCGCGTTTTTCATTTGTTTTATCATATTTTCAAAAACCTTTTGAAAACCCGACAAGTACAACTTCAAATCACGGTCGGAGTTTGTAGTTGAAGAGCAATTTTGAGACATCTCTTTCATTTTGTCGATTCCAGTAGTTTGCTCGGATATAATATCATTCGCGAGCGCTTCAATGTCGGAATTTGTCGTAAAACGCAAAATATTTTTACTCATTTCAATTGCGCCTTCGTGGTGTGGAATCATTTGAGAAATAAAGGTAGTTGAAATACTATTCGTCACTTCCGCTTCGCTCATATTTTCTTCCATTTTCCCCAAAATGTTAAGATATGTATCAAGATAATCTTTTGTATTGTTGGATAATTTATAAACATTTCCCATAGTTTTTCTCCTTTCACTTTTTATATGAAATGACCTATGAAAAATGTTTTTATACATAAAAAAGGACTAGAATTTCTAGCCCTTTATTTAATTTTAATTGCAAAATGAAGTCAAATAGTCAATAATATTTTACTATTTTAAATAAGATTTTTATAGTAGTTATCTTAAAATTACTATATCTTTATTAAAAACATTTTTAACTTATCAAGAACTATTTTTTCCCAGCGTAAGTCCATCTAGCATAAATAGTCGTGTTGCCCGTTACCGTGATTTGACTAATTGTGGAGCCATCTTTTGCGGTTGACCATCCTTCAAATTTATAATGCCAAGTTACTTTAAACCACCCGCTTCCAGTAGTATATTCCCAAACTGGGACATATTGGCTGAGATTGACCGTTTCGCCTTCAAGAACAACCAAACTTTCAATTGGGAAAGAAATATATTTGTTGTATGCTGGATTGCCTGCGTTATTTTCCTTGCTAAATGTTAATGTGTAGTAATTTTTGACTACTTCCGTCCATTGCGCGACAATTTGCGAGTCGCAGTTTGGCATTGTAGTTGAAAGCCCGTCAATCAAGGCACCCGTCGTCTCATTTTTATAGCCATTAAAAGTATAGTAGTATCTCTTGCTCTTTTGACCATTTTCGTAGGTATCAAATTCGTAATTTTGTTGCGATTGAAGAGTTATTGGGTCGCCTTGATAGAGTTCAATTGTCTCGTTTAGAGTCGTTCCATAGTTTGAAACAATTGTCGCTTTATATTTGTTTCTAATATAAAGATTTTCGTCCGCGCTTGGCATTTTAAATGTTGTAATATCCACTCTTTCCGTCCAATTTTCGTCGAGATAATAGAGTGTCGTGTCATTAAATTTTTCGCCAACAAGTTGTGGAATTTCATTTTCTGAAACACGCAAAGACTCAATTATTTCGCCGTCATCATAGATAGACAAAACATATTTTCTTGTGCAGTCAATAACTTTCCAATAAGCATACAAAGTAGCACTTTCGCTTGGCATTGTTGTTTCTTCAAATTTTATAGTAAACTCTTCGTCAAGGAACCAACCTTCAAAACGCCTTGTGAAAGAATTAAAACCGACTTCTTCGTAGACATCTTCTAGGAAGACAGGAAGAGTGATTTCTTCGCCTTCAAGTACTGTTAAACTTTCTTTCTCTTCACCATATTTTGAAACAAAGGAAAGGGTTGCGTATGCTCTTGACACAGTGTTCCATTTTGCATAAAGCATAGTGTCCTTTCTTGGCATAATGCTTTCTTTATATTCAGTGTCAGGGTCGCAAGATTCGCTTGTGAACCAGCCCGCAAAAGTATAATATGTGCGTTCGCTTTCGCTATCTTTATAGAAGTTGCTCAAAGTTGGAAGCGTTATCTCCGTCCCCGCAACGCCCGTAATTTCATTCGCTTTTTGGTCGCACTTTGTATCAAAGTAAAGCGTAAATTGTCTTTGTGCCGATAATTTCCAGTCACCATTGTATGCGTCCCAACTTGCCCCTTCTTTTAGAGACGAGTTACTATTTACAAAGGCGTTTAGACTCGACATATTAGTTTCTTGCCCGATATTTATTAGGTTCAAATTATCCGATTGAAGAGTAATTTCAACACCGTTTGCAACTGGCATAAACATATCCAATGTTATCCCGCTAACAATTTTTTGGTTATTGTAATTTGATGTCCTAAGTCCCAAAGTCATTGTGTCGAGTTTGTCGTTTTGCGCTAGTTCTTTTAGGTTGAGAGTCAAACAAAAGTAATTACTACTGCTTGAAAAACCTTTTAAGACATTGCTGTAATCTATTGGGTCTTTTTCCTTATTTAGCGACTCGTAAATCGCGTCCATAATTGTGTCATTAAAACCAAATCCATATTGCAATAAATAGTACAATGGGTCGTCAAGCAAGGTATCTAAGTGAACCTTCATTTTCTTTTCGTAAGTCTTATCGCTTGACAAGAAAACAGGTATTTTTTCAGACCTATAAATGTACGCCATATTGTTCTTAATATAGATATCCAGAATCCTATTTTTGCCTGGCGAAGCGCCACTAATTGTGTTTCCAAACTTGTATGGGACATCGTCGTTTACGCCCGCGACAACTGGAATTGCGCCGATTTTTGCGCTCGCCTCAAAGTCGCCGTCGCCTAAAAGTTTGACTTTCACAGTGACTGGGACATCCCAGTTAAGTTTAAAGAGATTTATCTTTAACTTAACGCTTCCTTGAACTTCAAAATCTTTAAAATCTTTCATATTTATGACTGCTTTTAGAAGTTCATCAACGCTTGACAAGTCGATATAATTTCCTTGTGGCGCGCCCGAAATTTGTTCAAAATTGCCAAGAGAAATGTCAATTTTTGAAACATCAATGTTCTTCAACTTGAAGTTTTGAAGAACTAAGTTACTGAGACCATTTTCGCTATAATTGACGCCTATTTTTATGTCGGACAAATTGCAATCTTTTACATTTAGTTTCGACAAATCAGCCGTTGCGCCAAAGTGCGAGTCGCTAAGTACAAATTCTTTTAACATATCCAAACTAAATTTAGATAAGTCAATTGACGAATTGAAAAGTTTTGAAATGTCAATATCGACATTTTCGTCACTTTCAATGTCCAAAAGTTCCATAACCCAGCCGACAATCTGTTTAATATTATCGCCACCAATTTTGACAAACATTTTGTTGTAACGAATGTAAACCGTGTTGTCTATATATGTAATTTCAATTGAATGGTTGTTTGTAACAGAACTTGTAGCCGTTGTTCCCCTTGAAACGCCACCGCCTGTGTACTTATTAGTTACAGTGACCGCTTCAAAATTAACATACGCTTTGAGCTTTTTAGCGTCAAATTGTTTTACGCCGTCAATCTCTAAAATGGCGTCAGACCAATCGAATTTTGCCTTGCTCCCCTTTGAAAGAGTCACAATTGTTTCGGTCGTTTTTGTAGGCTTGTTTAAGGAATCGTATGTAACTTGTGTGTAAACAAGGTCGGTTTTTAAATCAAAGGCAATTTGCTTATTTGTTGTTATCTCGTTTACAGTCTTTTTGACCGCTTCAACAAGCGCTGGGACGCTTGACATATCGACATAGTCGTCCGTCATTTTTGGCACGACAATTTTGCCTAAAACAGTCGCGTTTGCGTCAAGTTTGTAGCCCTTTATGTCGACACCACGGACACTTATACTTGTAATCCTTCTGTCAAATCCGACAATCAATTCAACATCGCTTGCGCTTGAAATTTCGTCGCCATTAACCAAAATTGTTATGCTGTTATTTGAAATTGTAAGGTTTTTAAGGATATTAAAAGTAAGCCCCGACAAGTCGCCAGACAAGATTTTTTCAAAATCATAATTTGGAAGAATGTCTTTTAATGTTCCTTTAATGTCAACATCACCCGCGTATTTTTCTATAAGGTCTTTAACAAGAGAAAGTGGAAGTTTTACTTTCAAACCTTGAACATTTGCATAAATTACGCCGTCTATATAGTAAGCGTCAAAAGGCAATTTTTTATTTAAAACGCCCGACAAATTCGCATAAATTTTATTACTACTATACAACAC
>CAKVCH010000019.1 GCA_934725745.1 uncultured Clostridia bacterium
AATAAATTTTTAATTTAGTTAGGGCGAGAGTAAAACATATTGAGCACGGTGCTCTTAGACAAGCATAGCACAAACCGTACATAGTTACAATAAATATTGGTGATGTTATTTGTAAGTAAGATTGTGAGGTTGGGTTATGCGAAGTCGCAACAAATTTTTGATAAAAAATTTGTTTTCGCTCACGGCTACGGGAGCATAAATAAATTTTTAAACATAGATATTCTACCTTTTTTTGAAATGTTTTGCAAGTGCGTGGAATGAAAAATTAAAAAGTGAATAAAAATTTGATTTTATTTTGTGTTAAGTATATAATGGATAGTGGAAACAAAATATTTTAAGGGAACGAAATGACGGATACTAGTTTTAAAAAAACTTTTGATTTAAAGGACGAGAATTATAAAAGCCAACGCAAAATGCGTTATATTAGGCTGTCAATTATTTTGGTTGCCCTTTTTTGTTTGCCATGTGTGGTTTTTAACATTTTCTTTTGTCAAATTAAGGTTATTGGCGTGTCGATGAAACCGACATTTAATATCAATTTGACCGACGGGCTTCCCGAAGAAGAATATATGGCGTCGCAATACCAAGACACGGTTGTTATTTCGCGCATTTTGGAGAGTGAAAACGGCGACATTGTTATTGTTAGTTACAATAACAGATACATTGTCAAACGCCTTATTGCAAAGGGCGGGCAAAAGGTTACGCTTAAAAAGGAAGAAGGCACGGAACTTTACGCTTACTATGTTGACGGCGTAAAACTTAACGAGCCATACATTGGCGAAAACTATCTAAAAATGAGCACACAATATTTTTGGGACTTTCGTTTGCGCGTGGCAGACGAAACGGGAACGGACGAAGCGAGCATAACTGTTCCAGAAGGAAAAATCTTTGTCCTTGGCGACAATAGGGGCGTTAGTCAAGACAGCCACCGATTTGGATGCCTAGATGAAAGCAAAATATTTGGGAAAGCGGTCACATATTATCATTACGACTCGAATCTATTTCTTCACATTTTTAGCCTTATTTTTAAAAAATAGGTTTGCCTAAAATTGATTAAACATATTTAAAAGAGTTGTAATGTGTGCAACTTTTAAACTACTAGAATAAGATATCCGTTTTTGAAAACGCGAGTGAATTAAATTATAATTTGGGCAAAAATAAATGGTAGTTGTTTGACAAAACTAAAAAAATTTGCGAAAATAGGAAAGAAGTGACTTAAAGGACTTTTAAAAAACTAGAAAAAAGTTGCTATTAACTTTTTGAATAGTGGAGTTGAGCGCTTTTAATTAAATGGTCTTTTAAAAATCTGTATTTAAAAAACTAGTTTAATGCGAAAATGAAAATCTATTTAAGATTACCCATCAAAAGGAGAAAAAATGAAAATTCAAATTACCGCAGATAGCACTATCGACTTGACGCCAGAATTGTACGAGAGATTTAACATAAAGGTCATTCCTTTTGTTGTGACTCTTGGCGACGCAACTTATTACGACGGGGTCGATATTAAACCACAAGATATTTTTGACTTTGTTCAAAAAACAAAAGAACTTCCAAAAACTGGAGCGAGAAGCATTGATGATATGACGGAATTTTTCAAAAAATTTACCGACGACGGATATGATGTCGTGCATATCGGCATTGGGAGTAAACTCAGCGGTGGATATGGCTATGCGGTGTCTGCGTCTAAAGAAAACCCACGAGTCCATATCGTCGATACATCGACACTGTCTTCTGGGTCGGGGCTTCTTGCTATGTATGCAAGCGAACTCGCACAAACGGGCAAGTATACTGCCGAACAAATAGTCGGGAAAGTCTCTGCGCGTGTTCCGTACAACCAATCGTCTTTTATCGTTGAAAAATTAAACTTTCTTTACAAAGGTGGAAGGTGTAGTATGCTGAGTCTTCTTGGGGCAAATTTGTTGCGCTTAAAACCTTGTCTTCAACTTGTAAACGGCGAAATAAAGGTCACAAAAAAATATATGGGCAATATGCCTAGTTGCGTCAAAAAATATATGGAAGACGAACTCGCGACCTTTAACAACCCTGACCACACAAGATGTATGGTGACTTATTCGTCTGCGACAAAAGAAATGCTCGACACGGCAAGAGAAGTGCTTGAAAAATATGGCAAGTTTAAAGAAGTTTTGTTTACGAATGCGGGAAGCGTCATAACTTCTCACTGCGGAGAAAATACAATCGGGATTTTGTATCTAAACGACGGCGATCATTAAGTTTTATAATTCAAAAAGAAGCAAATTTAACCTAATTTAATCCCAAAAATTGGCAAAATCGCGGTAAATTGCGGGTTTTAGCGCATATTTTTAGGAAAAAATAGCAAAAATTGTTAGGTAATTTGCTTTTTTTGTGTTATTATGTTAATGACCTTTAAGGGAAATTATTTAAAAAGGAGATTTTTTATGAATAAAGGTGATTTGGTCAGTGCTATCGCTGAAAAGGCTGGTTTTACACTTAAAGATGCTGATGAAGCATACAAAGCATTCGTGTCCAGCGTTGCAGAAGCACTCAAAGAAGGAGAAGATGTTACTCTTGCAGGTTTTGGTACTTTCAAAGTAAAAACTAGAGCAGCAAGAACTGGTATCAATCCACAAACAAAACAAAAAATCACAATTCCAGCATCGAAAGTCCCAACTTTCAAGTTTGGTAAATCTTTCAAAGAAATGATTTAATTGCTTTGTTTGAAAACTATTGAAGGCACACATTTTTTTGCGTGCTAAAACCTTCATAAAAAACAACAAAATTAGAGTCGATTTTTTGGCTCTTTTTTTGTTGCCATTAACCCCTCTGTCCGCGTCGAGACTCGTCTCGTAACTCAGATTGCTACTCGCAATCATTCGACTAACGGACGGTCTCTCCTTTACCCCAAAAGTTTCACATTCGTTGCTACTTTTGGGGACCCCATTTTGACATCTCCCCTCATTAGGGCAACCCCCCAGTCCTGACGGACAGCCCCCCTTACTATGGGGGCTATTAACCCCATTTCCTATCTATATCCCCCCTTGTAAGGGGGGATGTCGCAAAGCGACAGGGGGGTAGTTGAAATGCCTAAAAGATGTAAAAAATAAAGGCAAAATGGGTTGGTAAATTTGACTTGAAAGGGGATAAAAAGACTGAAAAAAAAGGTTAAAGATTGGGGCGGAAATAAAGGTGAAAATGGGGTAAGAATCAGTCGAAAATTAGTGAAAATATGGGGGAAAAATTAAGTCAAAAATAGAATAAAAAAAGGTTTAAAAAAATAGGTAAAAAAATGTGATTAAAAAATAGGGGGAAAACTAAAAAAAACGGGGCAAGTTTTTGCAAAAAAGTTTTAAAATTTTTTTGGAAAAATTTAGATTTTTTTGTCAAATTATTTGGAGATTTTTGGTTATAATAGTAATATAGTAGTAGGTATTATAATTGTGTTTTTGTGGGTGGGTAGAAAAGGAGAAATTATGCGAGTAGTTTTAAGTAAGGGAAAATGGTTGCTTTTTGCGATTGTTATGCTTGTTCTTCCACTAGGGATAGCGGGCGGTTCTATCGCGTGTCTAGGAGAGACCAGTTCGTGCGTTCAAGTCGTGAATAACAACTTGGCAGACGAAAGCGGTTCACTAATTGAAGAAAGCGCTGGCGACCGCCTTGCGACTGCTTCGCCCCGCTCGGCGACCGCTTCCGAACAATCTTCTCGCGACAAAGATGAAGTTAATCTTGCTGAGCCTGAACCTGGCGGCGACTCTTCAACTACCAACCTATCCACCGTATGGTTTGACCCACAAGGGGTGTATGGCGGGAGCGATAGCAACAATGGCGAAACATCCAGCACGCCAGTTAAGACAATTAGCAAAGTAAAAAGCATAATTAGCCAAACGGGGACTGTTATGATGCGTTCCTATTACGCAGTCGCTGACGGCGAAACAGTCGACTTTGGTTATCCAACGATTAAAGTTTCAAGAGACTCATCTCTTGGGATTTCTGGAAGTTATTATTTTTTAGTCAGTAGCGGAACAGCAACTTTTAAAAATATGACCTTTACATATAATGCTGGGGCGGAAGGATATTCAATTATAAGAGGACTGACGAAAGGAACGGTCTATCTACATAATTCCGTAAAGTTTGAGAATATAAAAGTTATTGGAGATTTAATTTATTCCCTTGATACAATAGTATTGGCTGGCACTTCGTTTAACAATATTACTGGTGGCGGGAACATAATGAGTAACGCTAACAATCTACAAATGACCGATGCTGTTATTTCAAATTGTGATGTTAATCATTTCACTACGGCCATTAGCAATGTTGTTTTAAATAATTGCACTATAACAGGTTTTAGAGCAAATGGTATTTTTTATGGCGGTCGCTCCTACACTATCAATAGTGGTACATATGGAAAGAGTGGTGCTGGGAATACTGCCACTGACCTAAATTACGGCGGATGTCTTATAATGAGTAACGACAATGCGGTTACAATGACTATTAACGACGGGGACTTTGGCTACAACCAGGGTGGCTCGCTATTTTTACTTTATGGGAATGACTCTCAAATTACAATCAATGGGGGCGAATTCCATCATAACGAGAATAAAATTTTTAGAGCAACTAGAACACAATCTACTACTGTTCTTGCAAAACACTGCGTCTTTGGAACGGTTGTTGGGACATCTGTCAAAAATGCGGATACGGGTGAGTTTTTTAAACACTCCGTGACTGTGACGGGGGGATATTTTCACGACAATGTTAACTATGATGACGGGGGTGTAATTGCGTGCGGGGGTGATTTGACGGTGCAAGGCACGGCGGAAAGCCCTATCAAATTTGAAAACAACACCGCGTGCAACGGCGGAGCGATTTATGCTCTCGACGCACTTGGTATGGCTGGTGGCGCAACAACCACAACTATCCAATATGCAACCTTTACTAATAACAGTGCAGTCAAGCAATCGTCCGATTCAAGGACTGACTACCAAAACGGTGGCGCGGTGTACAGTTGGACAGACTACACGAATATTGACAATTGCACCTTTGAAAGAAACTACTCAAGAACAGGCAATGTTCTTACAGTAATGCGTTTGGTATTAACAAACTCTACATTTACTAAAAATGGGATTGTAGTGGATAGTTCTGGAAATGAAACGGTTAATAATGTTTATGGAATAGTGGGGAGTACACATGCGGGGGGTACTTGGGTAAACAATACTTTTACTGACAATCATTGTGAATATGGTCTTTCCAGTCGAGATCTAAAATTACAAGGCTGTACTTTTGCTGATAATACAAGCAACCACTATCTTGTTTATGCAACAAATACTTTTGAAATGAATGATAGTGTAGTTCAAAATAATACTTTTAATGAAAACTTGTTTCATCTTGACTCGTGGTTTAAAACATCTTTTAATGGTGTTAAAATTGACAATAATAACACAACACCAGCAGGGAAAAGTGAAAGCCAATTGGTTAGTTTTGGTAATGATGCTGGGGCGAATGCAGTTTTTAAGGCGTGTACAATTACAAGCAATTCAGTCGGCAGAATTGTTCGCTGGGCAAGTGTTACGCAGGGAAATGTTTTCTTTTATGGTGGAACAATAAAAAATAATTATTTCTCGGACAGACTTTTTTATACTGTAGGTGCTATGCCGATAGAAATTACCCTAAATTGCGGGCTAACGACGGAAGGGGCTGATGACCCTAGTAATGCTTTGGTTATAAACAATAACAGGGGGAAATATCTTTTATACGCTGAACATAAAATGAGTTATCATTTTAACCATTGCTATGTAACTGGAAATAGTACGGGACTTGACAAAGATGGTAATGTCATATCTGGGCTTAATAGTGGTGGCGCCGTGACTATTGATGGCGGAAAAGTGTCGTTTGGGACTGGATGTATTTTTGAAAGCAATACAGGAACGGCTGGCGGTTTTATGGCGGTTCTTAATGGTGAAATAACGCTTGACAAAAGTGGTTTTATGGGCGAAGGCTACTTTGTAAGTTATGTGCAAAGCAATACCAGTGGCAAAGGTGGACTGTTTTATGTCGGTACCTATGGAAAATTAACCATTAACGACCTTAACATAGATTCAAAAAATTACGATGGTATTGGCGCAATCTATGTCGACAAGGGCGGGGAGTTGAATGTTAATAGCACGGACAAGGCGTCGACTATGTATAATTCGCACGGGTCGACGGGGCTTATTTATGTTTTGGGAACGGCGAATTTAAACGGCGTTAGAATTGTTAATTGTGGGACGACAACTTCAAGTTACGGACCTATTTATGTTGGCGGGAGCGGGGTTGTAAATATCACTAATCTTACGACAACTTACACATTAGACGGCACGACGCATTACGCGAACTACGGGCTCTATGGCGGAACGATAACTTGCGGGCTTGTTTATGACACGGACGGAAATGCGGTTGCGGGCACTGTTTCTGGTGGTGTTGTCAATATGAAAGGTGGGTCGATTACGGGCGAAAACAACAAAGAGTTGGCGGATAATCCAACAACACTAAAAGGTGGCGGTGTGTATGTCGGCGATGGTGCAACTTTTAATATGCTAAAATCTGACAACTATGGTTGGGCGTCCATTTTGTATAATACTGCTTCGCAGGGCGGGCAAATTTGTATCGACAAAGGCGGGATCGCAAATGTCTATGGAGACATAAGATATGATTATGAAAACCGCCAAAAAGTAGGCGAAAGTGGCTCAAATATAGTTTATGATTACTATGGTAGGTCAGTTACAGCCCTTGCTGGTGGAACTATAAATTTATTTGGTGGAGAAATATATAATGTAAAGTTGAGGGGTGGCTCTTTTATTTCAAATGGAGGTTTAGTCGCTAATATTTCGGCAGATCAAGGCAATGTGCAAATATCAAATTCATTGCTAACAAATTTAGGCTCACATCTGAGATCATGTTATCTATTTTATACCACTAACGCTTCGATAGTAAATAGTTACATAAATGCAAAAAATCAAGTCAATACCGATAGCATTTTTGTTTTTGATTTTAATTCTAATACAACTGCATACTTTAAAGATTGCGTGATTGACGATTGTAGGGTAATGTCAAAAGACGGGGAGATATCTTCTATATTTAGGCAGACGAGTGAGTCGACATTGGTGTTTGACGGGTGCGAGATTAAAAATAATAATTATATGGTTTTTTACGGCGCAAATGAAAACGCGTCTCTTACCCTACAAGATTGCGAAATGTATAACAATACCAACGATATGGTCATTTATTTTAGACCATTTGGAAATTTTAATATGATAAACTGTAATTATCATAACAATACTGGGCTTATAAATATTGAAAAATGTACAACATTTAACATTAGTGGAAGTGAATTTAGAGATAATCGAATTGATCGAGCGGAAGCGCTTTTGAGACTTTATTCTTGCACTCTTAAAATCGTGGATAGTGTTTTTGATGGAAATAGTTCTCACATCGGCGGCGTGATTTTAGCAAGAGATGGCTCAAAGGTTGCTATAAGTGACAGTGAATTTACTAACAACACTGCGGAATATAGTAGTGAATTTCACAACATAGCAGGACTTGGTGGCGCGATAAAGGTTGAAGCGGGAAGTCTTACTCTTGGCGGGCGTGTGACGGTTAGGGGAAATAAAACTGTTTTGACGCCAGACGCTTTTGTAAGCCATAAGTCGGGGTCAAGCACTCTTCCACCTAGAGAAAGAACAGCGCCAACTGGCGGTGGAATTTTTGTAGGAACGGGCGGAAAACTTGTGATAAAACAAGGCACGCTCCTTGTTATAAAGGAAAACACAAGACAAATTTTGGACGCGGACGGGGTTGAGACGGCGTCGTACACGGACAACCTATATATAGAAGGTTCAAAAAATATTTTAATGGGCGACCTTGACCGCGGGAGCGAAGTTGGAATAAATTGCGCGTCTGTTGGGGATGACTTGGACGCAATTTTGAGTCTTGGCGAGTCATATCCAGTTACAAATGACCTTTTGAGCGTTTTTAGTGCGGACAACACGAGTTACGACTTGCGATTTGTGTCAATTTCCGACGCAAGTGGCACGAAAAATGGACTTTTATACTACAAAAAAATACGCTCTGAATATTGGGTTATTGTAAACGACAATGCGGTGAGTTATGACCCTAAAATAGCGCAATCTGTGGGCAGTATTGTGCTTATGTTTGGTGATAATGTATATGCGGGCGACTATAAAGTGACCTATTCGGTGGATGGCGTAAATTATTCTACTGACGCGCCAAGTTACCGAAATATTGGCACTTATGCGGTCGGGTACAAGGTCGAAGCGTACAAGGAAAACGGCTCTATTGATAGAACTTTTACGGGTACAAC
>CAKVCH010000020.1 GCA_934725745.1 uncultured Clostridia bacterium
GACCATTCAACAACCTATTCAATCAAACTCCACATCGCCAACACTGCTCTCAACGCCAACCTTAGCGGTTCTCTCAATTGGGCACTCACCAAAGACGGTGGCAACACTCCAAGTGGTGGGGATGACAGAATTACAATAACTTATGCAAATAATGAAGGTACGGCAATAAATGATTCAAATGTCAGCATTGTTTACAATTCTGATAAAACCAAATTTAAAATCGTTGGTCCAACTCCAACTTCAAATAGCGTGGGATTAACAACTGCTTTTTCAAAAAATAGTGATAGAGACAACTTAGTTTCTACGGCTGAGCCTGTTCCTCCTAGTACAACTCCTAAATACATCTCTAATCTGCAAAATAACAGTGGCGCCGAGTTTTATTATTTTTGTACAAATTCCGCTGTCGTAGGTTCTTTATCATACAATGACCCAGGGAAAATGTATTGTACATCAACCGCTGACTCCACATTAGAGAGTTGGTATGATTTGCCAGATTCAAACACAAACCTTTACGCTTGTTTTATGACGCCTAATTATACAACGGAAGGATTATACACTGGGAGTGATACGCAAATTATTATTTCAAACAAAATAAATTCCATACCAAGTAGTGCATTTAAAAACAAATCGGTAACAAGCGTTATTATTCCGCAAAGCGTAAATGAAATTGGTGCTTCTGCATTCTATGAATGCAACAGCCTGACTAATGTGTTTATGACACATAATGCAAATAAAGGTGATTCTTCTTTTTATATTCCCACTAAATTATGTGCAATTTATATAAATATTGAGAAAGATTCTTTTTCCGAGGGAGTTGCTTTTTCTGCGGGGAAAATAGGCTCAGATGGAGGTGCTTCAGTTAAAGGTTCTATAACAATTATCTTTATTAACGGACAAACGAGTGTTGTGGAAGTAAAATGGATAACCTCATGGGTACCTGACTTATAAAAGTTTAGGATCTTTTTTTTAAACCTAACTAGGAAATTCCATTTTTTTATTCATTTCTTTTAGGGCTTTTAGGAGAATGTTGATTTGGTGGTGGGTGTTTTTAAAGTTTAGGCTCACGCGGACCATTCCTTGGGAAAGGGTATTAAAGTGCTTATGCGTGAGTGGGGCGCAATGGAGTCCACCGCGGGTGGCGATGTTGTAGTGAGAACTTAAAAAGTCGCTTGTCTCCGTTGAGTCGTAACCTTTTACATTAAAGGACACAACTCCGCTTGGATTTGGCGAAGAGTAAAGGGTTATAAAGTCAAGTTCTTTTAGTTTTTCGATTAAATATTGTGTAAGTTCGAGCGTTTTATCATAGTGGCGCTCGAAATTTTTTTCGGAGTACTCGACCCCTGCCCGCAAGGAACAAATGAGACTTGTTGCGAGCGTCCCACTTTCTAAACTTTCGGGCGGATAAAGCGGTTGCAAGAGATTATCGCTTTCCGTTCCTGTCCCGCCATATACAAGGGGCAAGGGAAGCGTTTTTGACGCAATACATAGCGCGCCAATGCCTTGTGGAGTCAAAAATCCTTTATGACCGCTAAACGCCAAAAAGTCGATATATTCCATATTGACCTTAATATGCCCGACCCCTTGCGCGTCGTCGACAAGGAAGAGAACTCCCCGCTTTTTGCACAATTTTCCGATATTTTCGATGTCATTTTGCGTGCCAGTAACATTTGAAACGGCGCCAACGCAGACAAGTGTTGTGTCGTTTTTAAGATTTTTTTCGATGTCGCGAGCGGTTATAAATTTGCCGTTTTCTGGGCTAACGACTGAAAGAGTTATAGTGCCCGCCTTTTCAAGTTCGTGAAGGGGGCGAAGAACGGAGTTGTGTTCAAAGCACGAACAAATAATATGCCCGCCTAATTTTCGTGCAATGCCAAGAATGGCGATATTTAGCGCTTCGGTGCAATTTTTAGTAAATATGATTTGCTCGGCGCCAAAGTGTTTTGCGACGGTTTCACGGCACTTATAAATTTCAAAGGCGTTTTTTAGGCTTAGTTTGTGACCGCTTCTGCCTGGGTTGGCGGACGCTCTTACATTTTTTAAAAAAGCCCAAATAACAGAAAAAGGTTTATAGTGGCTAGTTGCGCCATTATCAAAATATATCAATTTCATCTTAAAATAATATGCAAAATGATAAAAATTTGATAAAAGGGCGGGGGCGGTCGCGGGGCAGCACGGGAGTGGTTGACCTGCGGTCGCCCCCAAAACTAGTAGTTAATTTTTTAAAACTCTAAAAACACTTTTTACAAAAATTCCAAACAAAAAAACAAAAAGTCAAAGCAAATAATATATTGTTACGTGGGTAACCCCACAAAAAGGAAGAAACAATATGTCAAACTATCTTGTTGTTTTCCGCGCAAGGTCGGAAACTATGAAATTCGCAAATTTGTTATCTTCTTATGGCTACCGCGCAATAATAGTAAACACACCACGGAAAATTTCTGTCGCGTGCGGAGTCTCGATAAAGATTGATTTTATCGCTCTTGACACAGCGAAACTAATTTTGTCGCGCAGACAATTTTATACTTTTGCTGGAATTTATAAATATGAAAATGACAATTTTTCAATTGTCTAAAATTAACTTTTAAAACTTAAATAAGTGTGATAAAATAACAATATGAGTACGAAAGCGGATGTTGTATATGATAAAATGAAAGGTCGATTCGAAGTGGCAAAATGCGAACTAGACTTCAAAAATAATTATGAACTTCTAGTTGCAGTTATTTTGTCCGCACGATGCACCGACAAAAAAGTGAACCAAGTGACGAAGTCTCTTTTTAAGATTTATCCCACGCCAAAGGACCTAGCGAATGCGTCCATAGAAAAACTGGAAAAAGAGATATATTCTTGTGGCTTTTACAAAAACAAGGCAAAAAACCTTGTGAATATGGCAAAGGACTTGGTCTCACGATTTGACGGCGTTGTGCCAGATAACTTTGACGACCTTTTATCGTTGGCGGGAGTGGGGCGAAAAACTGCAAATGTGACCCTTTGGACGGGGTTTAAAAAACCTGCAATTGCCGTTGACACACATGTTTTTAGAGTCGCAAACAGAGTGGGGCTTTGCAAAACAAAAACACCACTTGACACTGAACTTGCTCTTCAAAAGTCGATTGAAAGGGAAAAATGGGGCGATTTTCATCATTATCTTGTCCTTTTTGGAAGATATGTGTGTAAATCTCAAAATCCCGCGTGCGATGAGTGTGAATTACGCGAAATTTGCGATTTTTATAAAGAAAATAACAAAAATAATTTATAATTTTTCTTTTTTCTTTGATTTTTGGACAAGTTTTAGTATAATAACTAAGTAAAAATATTAAAAAAAGTTGTGAAGTCAAAATTTAAAACACTTAGTAAAATATAAGTTTAAGTTTGAAATTTGTGACAAAAAAGGAATAACAATGTTTATTGATAATGTAAAAATTTATATTAAAGCGGGAAACGGCGGAAAGGGCGCGATTTCTTTTAGGCGTGAAAAGGGTATTCCAAACGGCGGGCCAGACGGCGGAAACGGTGGACGCGGTGGAAATATAGTTTTTCGCGCGTCACGCGACCTTAATAATTTGGTGGGGTTTCGTTTTCACTCGCATTTTAGGGCGGGAAATGGGCAACCTGGCGGAACAAATAACAAAATTGGTAAGTCGGGTGAAGATTTGGTGATTGAAGTTCCGCAAGGGACGATTGTAAAAGATGACGAAACGGGGAAAGTTATTGCTGACCTTTTCTATCTTGACAAAGATGTTGTTTTGCTCCGCGGGGGAGAAGGCGGAAAAGGAAATTGTTTTTTTAAGTCCGCTACAAGGCAAGCACCACACTTTTCGCAAACTGGCGAAACAACAAAAGAGTACGCCGTGTGCTTAGAACTTAAAACACTTGCAGATGTGGGGCTTATTGGTTATCCAAATGTCGGCAAAAGCACATTGCTTTCTGTCATTTCAAATGCAAAACCAAAAATTGCAAACTATCATTTTACGACCTTGACACCAAACTTGGGCGTTGTGAAATATTATGAGCATAGTTTTGTTGTGGCTGATATTCCAGGTCTCATTGAAGGTGCAAGTGACGGACAAGGTTTGGGGCACGACTTTTTAAGACATATTGAAAGGACTCGTATGCTTGTTCATGTTATCGACATTTCAAGCGAAGACGGGCGCGAACCTTTCCTTGACTATTTGACGATTAACGACGAACTTAAAAAGTTTAACGAAAAACTTGCGTCGCTTCCACAAATTGTTGTTTTAAATAAAATTGACCGCTTGAGAGATTTTTTTGCGGTTGACGAGTTTAAAATGAGACTTGGAAAAGATAAAAAAGTTGTCGTAATTTCGGCGGTTTGTAGGGAAAATATTGAAGAACTTATAAGAGCTATTTGGCAACAACTTGAAAAATTGCCACCACAAGTGCCTGTTGATGTGGAAGAGTTCGGCTTTGATAAAAAGGATACGACAGCTATCAATGTTGAAAAGTTGGGTGAACATTTATACGAAGTTAGCGGTGGATTTATTGACAACATTTCGCGCGGAATTGTAGTCAATGATTATGAATCGCTTTCATATTTTTGGAAAAGACTCAAAAATGACGGCATTATTGAAATGCTAAAGGAAAAGGGCGTAAAAGACGGCGATACAATTAGAATTGGCAAAGTCGATTTTGAATATATTGAATAGTTTTGACCTATAACTATTGTATTGGCACAAAATATTTTAGTTTTATGGGTAAAAAATAGGCTTATAAAAAAAATAAAAGGAAAAGATATGTTAACATCAAAGGATAGAGCGAAGTTAAAATCGCTTGTTTCAACGGAAGATTCCGTCGCACAAATAGGGAAAGACGGACTAAGTAAAAATGTAATTGAAGGCATAAATCAAGCACTTACTAAAAGAGAAGTGATTAAAGTTAGCGTTCTTCAAAATTGCGATATGACTTCAAGAGAAGTTGCGGACTCTTTGCAAGACATTTTATCTTGCGAGATTATAGGCGTAATCGGACGAAAAATAATTCTTTATAGATTCAATAAAGATAATAAAAATCATTGTTTGTAATTTTTTATTCCCAAAATCCATGCTCAATGGGTGCTTGTTTTTGGCGAAGAGAAAGAATGGATAGTAAAAAGAGTAGAGAACTCATAAGGACATAATAAATATTTCGTCTAACAATTAGGCTACAAAAAAATATGAGAACTCCGCTTAAAAAGTATCCCTTTGCTTTTTGGCGTGAAAGGCTAATTGATAAAAACTCTTTAAATTTGATTTTATTTTTTGACTTTTGTTCAAAGATGTTTGGCGGGGCAAGTCCCGCCTTTTTGGTTTTATAAACAAGGCAGTTTTTGTCACAAACGGCAACTTCAATGTCTTTTATGTTTTCTAAAAACATCTTAATTTTTTTGTCACAATCAATGCAGTAAATGGCGACCTTTTTTATATTCTGTTCTTTTGCAAAACGCACAATTTTTAGAGCCCTTATATCACTTAACTCGTTTTCAAAAAAATCAAAACCAATTCCGACGCCGTTTGGCAATAAAAACAAATTGTTTGATAGTCTTTGCGCTTCACTGCCATACAAACTGATAAGGAAATCTAAATTGGCACTCTCATTTTGAGTCGAAACAAAATATGCCCATTTTTCACTTTCATCTTGTGGAACAACAAAGGACTTTTTGTGTGATTTGAAAGAAACTTTAATTGTATTCCAACCAACAAGTATTGCTAAAATAACAAAAAAAGGCACTAATGAACCACTTTTTTTGGAAATAAATCGCGACCACGCAAATAAAATCAAAAAAAGGGCTATGTTTGTCAAAATAAAATCAATAATTTGAGCAAGAGTTAACTCCTTTAATCGTTTTTTTAGTTTTTCCATACCTTAATTGTTGCCAAAATTGCTTAAAAAACACATTTTCTTTGTTTAAAACGCAAAAATCGCGGAAAATTGCTTGTGTTTTTTCTTTAAATTTTCTAACATATAGTGGGGGTAGAGTATGAATATTCCACAAAAAGTGATTGATATTTGCAACTTTCTTGAAGAAAAAAAAGCAGAAGATATTATTGTTTGCGACACAACAAAAATGCACAATGTCGCAGATTTCTTTATTATCGCGACGGGGAATAGTAGTACGCACATAAATGGAATTTGTGACTACCTTGAAGAAAAAGCGAGAGAAAATAATTACCCTAGCCTTGAACGCGAAGGATTTATTCTAAGCACTTGGGTCGTACTTGATTTTGATAATGTTTTGGTTCATTTGTTTACAAAAGAAGAACGCGAAAAGTATTCTTTGCAAAAACTATTAAGCGACGGGAAAAATGAGTTTAGTTTAAAAAGAATAAACTCTACTTTGGACGCAGAAAGAAAAAAGCAAGAACTCCTTGAGAAGAAAAAGCAAGAAGAAGAAAAGCGTAAAAGGGAAGAACTCAAAAAGAAGCAAGAGCGCGAAAAAAAGTTAAAGAAAAATAAAGAGAATTCTTCTTTAAAAGATAAAAAAGAGAGTAATAAAGAGTCAATAAAGGCAGAAAATGTTTTAGAAGAAAACCCAGAACAAATCGTGGATGACAATATTGTGAAAGAGACTTCTGGCACAGAAAATGCAGAAAAAAGGGTTAAAAAATGAACTTAATTCAGTCTATTCAGTCTCTTGATTCTCCTTTTTTCAACATTTTAATGGAGATTTTTTGTTTTCTTTTTTCGCATATGGCGTTTGTATTTTTGTTTGCAATTTTTTATTTGCTTGTTAACAAAAATGACGCGATTAAACTTGGGTTTTGTTATAGTTTGTCCTTTATTTTTGGGGGCGTTTTTTTAAAAAATGTTGTAAACAGCCCAAAACCTTATATAAAAAATCCCGAATTTTTTGCCGTGCGAAATGGCACTAACTGGGGGAGTTTTCCTAGTTTAAGAGAGATGAATATTGCGGGGATTGCGGGCGCTTTTATCCTTAAAATTTCACGCGCAAAAAATAAATGGTGGATTTGCTTTCCTATTTTTATAGGGCTTATTGCGTGCTGTTGTGGCGGGGTGCTTGAAAGTTTTCTTGCCGAAAGTTTCCTAATGGACCTTTTAATGGGAGTCGTTTTTGGTGCCTTAATTTATGTTTTGTTATTTCATTTTGTAAAGGTAATTCCAACTAACGCCTATTCGCTTTTAATGCTCGTTGTGCCTGTTGCGATACTTTTAATGTATGTTACAGAATGGGGAAATGTTGTAGGACACGAATATGTTTTTGACGCGTGCGGGTTTATGGCGGGGCTTATTTTGTTTTCCTATTTAGAGAATAGGTTTATAAGATATAAGGTTAAAAATAACCTTTTGTTTTCGACTTTCAAGGTCTTAATTATCGTGACCATTTTGTCTGTTTTGTATTGGAGTTTTTCACTTTTTGCAAAACCTATGATTGTGCGTTTTACACTTTCACTTAGTATTATGGCAGTTGTAATGCTACTTTTCCCTTTCATATTTAAAAAACTGGAAAAATATTTCTATTGTTTTTCAAAAGAAGTAAATCAAGAAAAAATTGTATTTTCCAGATTGACATTTGGCGAAAAGGGAACAATTAGGGTCGCAAAAAGATTTGCAAAAGAGTTAAGCGCGGGAGATTTTGTTGTTTTGCAGGGGGACTTAGGGGCAGGAAAAACAGTTTTTACACGAGCAATTTTGCGTGAAAAAAATGTTAAAAATAATATAACAAGCCCAACTTTTACAATTTTGAATGAGTATAGTGAAGGGGAAAATAATTTTTATCATTTTGATATGTATCGTCTAAACGACGAAGAAGAAATTGATAATATTGGTTTTTTTGACGCAATAAACGACAAAAAAGGCATTGTTTTTGTCGAGTGGGCGGAAAATATAGCAAGCTACATTCCACCACATTACAAAAAAATAACTATCGTTAAATTGGGCAAAAAAGCAAGAAATATTATTTTAGAGAACTATTGATTATTATTTTAAAATATCGAAATTTTTGAAACGAAGGAACGAAAAATGAATTTGATTTTAGACACAAGCACGGAAAATTTGGTCGTAATTTTAGAAGAAAATGGAAAAATTGATACAAGTAATTGCTCTGTTCACATAAAGCATCAAGAGTTTCTTTTGCCAGAAATAGAAAAAATATTAGAAAAAAACAAAGTTCAATTAAAGGACATTGATAAAATAGGGGTTGTTGTAGGACCTGGTTCTTTTACAGGGGTTAGACTCGCGGTCGCGACGGCAAAGGCATTTTGTTATGTATATAAAAACATAAAATTAGTGGGCATAAATATGCTAGATTTTCTAGATTTTGTTGTGTCGAAATCGTGCGGGGAAGATTTTGCTTGTTTAATTAAGTGCAC
>CAKVCH010000021.1 GCA_934725745.1 uncultured Clostridia bacterium
AGTTTGGACAAACAATTTTGGGTGTTTTTAAATCTATAACAGCGTCAAAGAATGTTGCGACATCTAATGGGTATATAGACAAAATAAAAAGGTCTTTATTTGTTGAAAAAGTCGCAATTTCTTCCTTTTTTATTATTCTTTCATATTCATCGCTTTTTATTATACAATCAAAGGTTGTGTAAATATTTAAAATTTTACTCATTTTATCTCCATTTATTTTAAATATATGTGATTTTTAAAAATTTTATCTTGAAAAATTGTATACAACAAAAAAGAAAGGAAATAATTTTAACATCAAAGGAGAAATCTTAGGTGGATAACATAATTGATTTTGCGAAGGCAAAGGAAAAGTTTGAGTATAAAATGATTGGTGATAAGGAGATAAATTCGCTTTTTTTGGGACTAGTTAAAATAATCAAAAAAAGTGCGGTGCAAAATGTTTCGCGAGAAATAAAATGCGAGTGCGAGCAAGCGAAATCCAATTTCACTCAAACCCTAAAAGAGTTGCACGAGACGGAAATTCAACTAAAAAAGGAGATAAATATGAATAAAACATTACAAAAAAAGGTAGAAAGCCAACAAAAACAAATTTGTTTTTTGGTCAAACTCTTTATGAATTCAAATGGAAATATCAATAGGTCACTTAAAAGCAATTAAAAAGTTGAAAATATTGGCGAAATTTGATACAATGTCTCTATGAGAAATGTATTCTTTGGCAAAAATAGTTTTGATACGAGAGTGGCGCTAATAAATAAATTAGGGCAAAATAGGGCGGAACACAATGTCCAACATATTTTTATTGTGCCTGACAGAATGAGCGTCCTTATGGAAAAGCAAATTTTTGAAAGTTTGAACATTGACAGCACTTGCGATATTGAAGTGCTGACTTTGTCTCGTTTTGCAAACAAAATTTTTAGAGATAAAACGGTTATTTCAAAGACAACAAGTTGTATGATTTTGCAAAAACTTTTAAGGGAGCATAAGGACGACCTCTTGTGTTTTAATAAAAATCAAGACAGCGACCTTGCCGAAGAAATTTATGGAACGATTGCGCAATTTAAAAGTTGCAAAGTAAGTTTTAATGATGTCCAAGTCAAATCAAATGACGAACTTTTGAAAAATAAATTGCACGACATTGCTCTTTTGTATAAATCTTATCAAATAACATTAAAAGAAAAAGGGCTACTTGATAGTCTTGATAGACTCAACCTTTTTAGCGACGAAAATGTTAAAAATTTTGCTAAGAACAAGATTTTTTATGTGTCGGATTTTGACGGCTTTACATATCAGGGGTATGAAATAGTATCTATTTTGTCGCGCGTGGCAAAGGAGTTTAATATCGGAATTTGCGTGTCAGACGGCGAAAACTCGCACATCTATAATGAAAAATATTTGTCGCATATATTGCCAATCTTAGAACCATTTAATAGCTTTGAGACAAGGGAAAATGCGACTTCGCAAATAAAATTTTTGCAAGACAACTTATTTAATTACTCGATTAGAAATTTAAAGGTTAAAAAAAGTGACATTCAATTATTTGAAGGCGCGAGTTTTGAAGAAGAACTCATTTTTTGCGCGTCGACAATAAAAAATCTTGTTTTTCAAGGCGAAAGATTAGACCAAATCAATGTTGCTATTCCTTCTCTTCAAGATAGAAGTGTGCAAGTTAAAAATGTTTTTAATAAATACGGCTTTTCATATTTTATGGACACCCAAGAAGAGTATAAAAATAGCCTTTTAATTAGATTTATAAAAAGCGCGGTTGATATGATAAATGAAAATTTTTCCCTTTTATCAACATTGCAGTTTTTAAGAAATCCACTTGTTAATTTGGATAGATTTTTGATTGACGACTATGAAGATTACGCCCTATATTATAATTTGACAGACCAATTTGAAATAAAAACAAGCAAGCAGAGCGAGAACAAATTTTTTAATAATTTTGTTAAGGTAAGAGCCGTTTTATTTGATAAAACAAATAACTTTTTAGAAAAAATAGAAGTTGCAACCACTTTTCAAGGATATATAGACGCCTTTGAGTGCTTGATTTCTGACTTTGATATAAAAAACAGGTTGGACGAAATGACTATTCAGTTATCAAAAACTGATATTAAGCAAGCAAAATTGTTTGAACAGTATTTTGATTCGTTAGTTCGACTCTTTGATGATATTTCAAGCGTTTTAGGGGATGAAAAGTGCGATTTGAAGGTCTTTTTTGTGACTTTTCTTAGTGGAGTCAATCAAGTTAAACTGTCAACAACGCCACTTTCCATTGGGACTGTTTTTGTGGGCGACGCGAGTACAAGTTTTTTTGAGAAAAAGAACAATTTGTTTGTTTTGTCGATGACAGAAGACGATTTTCCAAAGAAAACTGGCGATACAGGCATTATTTTGGATAAGGATATTGACCTTTTGAGTGAAAAATATAAACTTGAACCAAGCATTATGGACCTTAACAAAAAGGAAAGGTTTAAAGCGTACGAATTGCTACTTAATACAAACAATAAACTTTTTCTTAGTTATAACTACGAAAATGGGTTTAAATCAAAAATATATGACGACATATCAAAAATGTTTGTCTTAGAGCGCGGGGCGAGATTTGATGTTTTGCCAATTTTGACTGCAAGTTCTCTTGATATTCTACAAAAAAATAATTGTAAAAAAATTGCATTATCAAACCTAACTCGAGAAATTCGCGGGATTTTTGATGGGCAAAGAAATGTAAATGAAAGCGTCAATGTGCTGTTTAATGCTTTAAAGATAAAGCTAAATTTAGATAATTTTGAATATAAAAACAAGATTTTGCTTAAAAGTAAGCAGTTTTTTAAGAATAAAACGGTCAGTGTGTCTCAAGTTGAAACATTTATGACTTGTCCTTTTTTGCATTTTGTAAGATATGGGCTAAGACTTAAAGAAAAGCAAGAAGGGGAGTTTGACTCGCTAAATATTGGGCTTATTATGCACGATTTGGCAAGACGAATTTTAAGTTCTTATAGGCTTCCAATTGAAGAAAAAAGACTTGAAAGTATCGCAAAAGTTGTTTTTGACGAGATTTTAGAATCAAATAGTTTTAAGGCAATAAAGGGTAATGTGCAAAACAAAACCCTTTTAAGAAACCTTAAAAAAGAAGCGGTTAGGTTCGCACTTGTCTTAAACTATGGTGCAAAAAAGAGTAATTTTGTTCCAACCTATTTTGAACAACGATTTGACGAGAAAAACGCAATAAAATCGCTTTCATTTATTAAAAATGGCAAAAAAATTAGTCTTGTAGGACAAGTTGATAGAATAGATGTCCTAGATCTAGGCGAGAATAAAAAATATTTTAGAATTATTGACTACAAAACTGGAGACATTGACACAACGCTTTCAGAACTCTTTTTTGGCAAAAAAGTTCAACTTGATGCGTATAAAAAGGTTGTGCAAGATTCTCTTAAAATCCCGTGTGCGGGCGGATACTATTTTCCTATAAAATCAACTTTTGTGGACGCTAAAAAGGGCGAATATGAGAGTTATAAAATGAAAGGGAGCACCTTGCAAAACGATGAAGTTGTTTTATCTAGCGATAAAGAGATTGAAAAAAAGCGCGCAAGTGACCTTGTAGAAGTAAAGTTAAAGGGACAAGAAGGTTTAGAATACAGCGGATATTCAAAACTTGCGTCACAAGAAGATTTTAATAACTATTCAAATTATGCTTTAAGCCTAATTGACAAGGCAATTGATGATATAAATGAAAAAAATATTACGCCTTCGCCACTTGTTTTAGGTTCGTTTGACGCGTGTAAAAGGTGTCATTTTGCGGGGCTTTGTAGGTTTGATAAAAGTTGTGGAAATTTTAAAAGAAATCCAAAGATAAAAGTCGAAAAGAAAGATTTTGAAGGATAAAAAAATGAAATTTACGGTAGACCAAGGTAAAATTTTGGACGATGAAAGCAAGAATCTTCTTGTATCTGCTTCGGCGGGGAGTGGAAAGACGGCAACGATAATTGAAAAGATTTATCGCTATCTTTTAGGTGGCGGAAGTTTGGATAGATTGCTTGTTATAACCTTTACTGAAAGCGCCAGTAGCGAGATGAAAATCAGGCTTAAAGACAAATTAAAAGATGAAGCAAAAGAGAATTTGACGATTCGAGCACAACTTGATAAACTTTCAAATTGTGACATCTCGACCCTTCACGGCTTTTGTTCAAAATCAATAAGAAGAAACTTTTTTGCGCTTGATATTAAGCCTAATTTTGTTGTTTTGTCGGATACAGACTCAAAATTTTTGAAAGTAAAAGCGCTTGATAAGACAATTAGGGCATATTCAAAAGCGGAAGATGAAGAATTTGACTCTTTAAGTCAACTTTTTTCTAGCGGGCGAAGTTATGATGGATTAAAAAGTGCGGTTTTATCTTTTAGCGAGTTTTTAAAAAGTGTTGAAAATGAAGAAAAATATTTGAATGAAATTGCTCTTTCAACCTTGCAATCTGACTTAAAAAACAACCCAGCGTGCCTATACCTAAATGAATATATGTGTGCCAACTCAAAATTTTTGCAAAACAAACTTAAAGAAGAAGCAATAAAAGCTTATTCAGCGGGCGCTAAAACTTATGGCGAGATTTTAGATAAAACTCGAAAAGATTTGGTCGGAATTGTAGAGAAAAACGACTTTTTAGAAAACAGAAAGGTTGTGCAAAATATTGTTTTAACAAACCTTAAACAAGTAAAGTTAACTGACGATGATAAAGCATATCGTGATGATTTTAAGGCAAGTTGGGAAGTTATTAAAGGGCGAATTGACGATATTAAAAAGTTTGTTATTGTTGAAAAAGTAGATGCCGAGTTGCAAAGCGACCTTGAAATAACAAAAAAGTTTTTAACAAAGTTTATTGAAGTGACAAAGCGTTATTTAAAGGAATATTCCGCGCTTAAAAATCGCAAAAATGGGCTCGATTTTAACGACCTTGAAAGTAATTTCCTTTTGCTTTTAAAAAATCCTGAAATTGTGTCGTCTTTTAATTTTGACTACATTTTTGTCGACGAGTATCAAGACATAAATAGCGTACAAGAGAAAATTTTGTCAATTCTATCGACAAAATCTAAAATGGTTATGGTGGGGGATATAAAACAAAGTATTTATGGATTTAGGAATAGTACGCCTGATATTTTTGTCGGGAAAGCAAGTGTATATGAAGGGGGAACTCACGGCACGCTCGTTAACTTAAACGAAAATTTCAGAAGCAACTCTATTATTTTGGAGTTTGTCAACAAGATTTTTGACAAGTGTATGTCTAAGGATTTTGGCGGGGTTGATTACAAGAAAAACGGTGATTTAAAAGGATGCGCTGAATATAAAAATTGCTCAAATGAACCTATTGTTGAAATTGATTTGATAGACGAAAAAAAACAAGACGAAGAGCAAAATTACGATAAAATATATAGCGTTTTGGGTGACAAAAATGACTATAAAAATGCCTTGACGAGCGATAGAAAAGAAGCAATGATTGTCGCTAAAAAAATACTTGAACTTATAGGTAAAAGTTACTACGACGCAAAAGAAAAATGCGAAAAAGAAATTACATTTAGTGACATTGCAATTCTTTGCCGTGACAATGAATACATCAAAAAAATATCAAAAGTTTTGCTTGAATATAAGGTTCCAATTGAGACAAATTTGATTGATTCAATGTATGGAGATAAAGATGTTGTGCTTCTTATTTCGCTCCTAAAAATCATAAATAATTTTCACGATGACGAAAGTTTGGCGGTTGTTTTAAGTAGTCCATTTTATAATTTTTCGTTTGACGAGTTAAGTGAAATTAGGGACGAATTTTGTGATGAAGAGTTCTTTTATGAAAGCGTTTTAAGATATAAAAACGAAGGGGAAAACGAAAAAATTAAGCAAAAATTAGAGACTTTTTTTGGCTCGATAAATGTTTTATCCGACAGAATAAACTATCTTTCTTTGCACGAATTTTTGTGTGAAATTTGTGAAAATTTTGATTATTTTAACTACCTTTTGTCGCTTCCAAATGGCGCAAGTAGAGAAAAAATGGTTAAAGATTTTGTCGCGTCGACGGGGAGTCGAGAGTTCGATTACGACTTGGTGGGCTTCCTTGATTTTGTTAAGAATTACGCAAAAGATAACAAGTTTAAGTCGTCTTTTGTTGGCGGAAATAGCGCTGTAAAATTAGGAACAATTCATTCAAGTAAAGGGCTAGAATATCCAATAGTTTTCCTTGTCGGATGTGGAAATGACTTCTCAAATATGACCTTTATGTCTCGTATTTTAATGGATAAAGATTTGGGGCTTGGGATGGAAACTTTTGATATTTTGCAAAATAAAAAGAGTTTAAATTTGTCTAGGAGTTGCATCGCTTTAAAGAAAAAAAGGCTTGAAAGGGCGGAAGAAATGCGCCTACTTTATGTTGCATTGACGCGCGCAAAAAATCATCTTTTTGTCCTTGCAAGTGCCAATTTGGAAAAAATAAAATATGTCGAAGATAGTGAAGATGCCCGCGGAGTTAATAACTATTTATCTTGGATTTTAGGGGCGTTAACTCACAATGATTTTATGGGAATAACACAAAATAAAAAGGATTTAAAGGTAAAATTAGAGAGCGGGGAAGCGTATTTTAATATCTATTCTGACGACTTTTTCTTGCCTGACACGCACGAAAATATACATCTTGATTTTAATAATTTTGACAAAAACGAAAGCAAAAAATTGTCAGAAATAATAGATTTTAGTTTTGAAAAACCGCAAAATATCGCACTTAAAAATAGTGTTTCAAGTTTGCTTTTAGAGCATAGCGAGAGCCTTGAAAGTTTTAATTTTGAGCCTAAAAAGTTGTCAATTTTTGAACCTAAAAGAGAGAACTTTGACCACGCAAAAGTGGGTACAATGTACCATAAAATTTTGGAAAAAATTGACTTTACAAAGGACTATTTAGAGCAAATTTTAGACAAAATAATTGCGGAAAATTTAGATAAAAATGACCAAAATTTTTCTTTTGTTGACCATCAAAAAATTAAAAATTGTGTAAAAAACATTAAGTCACTTGGAGTAATTTCACAGCAAAAAAATGAACTTCCTTTTATAAGTTACATTCCATATAATGACATTTTTGGGGGAGAAATTAAAAGCAAAATTATCGTCCAAGGGGTCGCAGACCTATTGGTCAGTGTAGACGGAAAGTGGATACTTATTGACTATAAGACAACAAATGTAAAAAAAGCCGACCAATTGGTCGAAAAATATTTAATTCAGCTCAAATTATACGCAATTTGCTTAGAAAAAGCGCTAAACGTGCGGTTCGAAAGCGTTTTTATCTATTCTTTTTGTTTGGAAAATCTTGTAAAAATTTTTTAAAAAACTATTGGTTTTTGTTTTTATTTTGGCAAAACTTGTGATATACTACTTGCGTTTAGAATTAAAAGGTAGGATTAAAATATGTATATGCTTGGGATTTCTGGAGCTGAAATTGTAAAAGCGGTGCGCGATTATATCGAGATGATTGCGACTGTTTTTGCCGAACTCTGGTTTTGGCCTGTTGTCTTTGTTGGCATTATGATTTTGGCTGTTGCAGTCTTAGGGTCACTTGTTAAAAATTCCTATGAAAATAGGATTCTTAAAAGTGTCAACAAACTTAATAAATATTTTCTTGCAAAACCTTTCATTACGGAAGAGAATTTGGTTGAGTTTAATCTTAAAATGAAAAAGGTTCCTAAGGTGCTTAGAAACAACTGGCAAATATATATGTTAAACCGTGAAGACGAACCTACTAAATATATAAATGTTAATACTTGTATTGATAAACCTTTAAGAACAGGGTCTATTGAAAAAAATATGCAAAATTTTACGACCTTTACTATTTTGCTAGGGCTGCTTTCTTTTATCGCGGGGCTTCAATATGCAAGTGTGACGAATCAAAATCAAATCATTCCAATTTTGTTTGATGCGTGCCTTGTGCCACTTATTTTGGCTGTTGTGTACACTATTACAATTTTGGCAGTACGGGCGAGTAAAAACGATATCTATGCTTGCCTTTATGACAACTTCCCATTGTATGAGCGAAATTTGACAAAAGCGGTCACTACACTTCCAGCG
>CAKVCH010000022.1 GCA_934725745.1 uncultured Clostridia bacterium
GTGTTAGAGTTTATAAAGTTGTTTGGGTTGTCGCTTGGGTTATATGTGTTAATCCAATTGCTATTTTCAATACTCCCCGACCATTCACCTTGTGCAATTGCTGGAAGGGAAGAATCTACAAGAACCGCCACTGATGTATAGTTGCCCGCTTGGTCGTAAATAAAGAAATAGTACAAGCCTTCTTTGTCAAAATAGTTGTTAATGTTAAGGTTTGTTAAAGTGTAGCTATTTTGATAGGTCGTATCCGCATTGAGCATTGTGTCTGTTAAATAATAGTTGTTCGTAAGCCAATATTCAGAGCCGTCTTGTTGTTTAATTAAGGCAGAAGACCTTGTCGAATCTTCTTTAAGTTGCATTAAAGCGACATAAACGCTTGTCTTTGCGCCACTTTCTTTTTCTTTCCAGCCTAATGTAAACGCTCCGTCCGTTACATAAAGGTTTCTATCAATAAAGCCACCACTTGAAAGGGAAGTGGACGACAATTTATCGCCCTTTATGTATGTATCGGAAGTTGTAAGGAGTGCTTCGTTTACAGAAACATCGCTAAATCCCAACTTGTCGATTTTGAAAGTGTATCTTGGGTAATTGCTGTTGTTTCTTCTTACACTTACATTGTAAGCACCACTAGTAGAGAATGTATAGTCAACATCAGGGTACAAGACATAATAGTTATATGTTTTGCCGTTTAGAACATAACTTATAGGAGTCCCGTTAGCGTCTCTTTTTAATGTAAGAGCGCCAGACGAAGAAATAGTTGAATCAAATGTTTGAGATAACGAGTAAACAACGCTTGTTGAAGCGGAGAAGAGATTGTCTCTTTCTTCTACTGCAACACGAACATTTTTATTGGTGTAGTTATTAAAATCATAGGCAAAAAGCCCGTCGCTTGTTCTTTCTATTGCGTGGATATAGAGCCCTTGAGTGGAGTTATCAATTTCAAAAAGGACATATTGTGTGCCTTCTATTTTGTTTGAGATAATGTCGTATTCTATTTTGCCGTCAACTTCTTTTTGAACGGTCGTGTTAAGGGTAATTGTGTATTTTAAATTAACAAGATAAATGCCTTCGCTTGTAAAATTAGCAAATTGAGAATAAGTCGCGGTTGTTTTGTTTAGGAAATAAGTTGTGTTTAAAATATCAAAATTTCCATTTGTTTCTGCGTCATTAAGTGCTTGCAAAATTTCCGATTCTTTAGTCGAATTTAGGTCGTTAATTAAGATATATTTTGCTTTGTATTTTTCTTCGCCCGATGCCAAATCCCCATAACTATGAAATCTAAGTGGGGCAAGGTTGGTCGTTGCAATTTTATTTGGAATGGTAAAATGTTTGTCGTCTGTTTCTTGGTTGAAAGATAAAATATTTGTGTGCGTGATATTTTCTTTAATCAAACTCAAATTTTTGCCATAGGTGGCGGAATTTGCGTCATTATCGGTGTATCTTAAATCATAGCCAAAGATAACAAGGTTTTGGAAAGACAAATTCTTTTGAACTTCGTCCCCAAACAAATTTTTGTCCACTTTGACAAAAACGCTATCACTTTTTCCAGCGGTTAAAACATCAAGAGAGAACATATATTTCCCTTGAAACACCGATGTTTGCATTGCGTCACTATTTGGCAAAATGAAGTTGTCTTCAAAATCTTTTAAGTCAAATGTCGCGTAGTACTGTATTGTTTTTTCTGGCGTTGTTTCAGTCCTCTCAATGGTCTTACTATGCGTATAAATGCGATAGGACTTGTTAAGTTTAGCACATCCTATTGTGACATAACCCGTGTAGTCTGGACTTGATGAGATTGTAAAACCTTTATACAAAAATTCATAATAACTATCTTCATTGCTTCCGACATAATATCTGAAATTAAGAGCAAATTTTGACGCGTCAAAACCAACTTGTGGGGCATTGTCAAAATCGTAGTTGTACAAATAATAGTCATTTGTCAATGTTTGACCTTCAAGAGTTGGCTCAAACTTTGACGCGTTTGAAATGGTAAGTGGCGCCGTGTTGTCAGTTGAAATGTAGTCACTGTAATCTATAACATAGAAGGAAATTCTAAATGTTTCAAGCCCGACTGTTTTTCCGTCTAAAAGGTAGTTATATGTCAAATTGATTGTGTAAAGACCTGTCCTATATGAAGGGTTATTATCTACATTTCCACCAAGAACGCTCCCGTCTTCCAAAATAGGGCAGTAGCCACTTTCTTCGTCATATTCTTTTAAATTGAGTTTAAATTCAAAACTATAATCGTCAGTATTTGATAATAGATAGTCTTGCGACCTAATTTTAATAGGTTCTGTGCTGTACGCATTTTGAAGAGTTACTGTGTAAGTCGTTAAATATGTAAAAGGAATCGTCGCGTAATTTTTGGTTGGGTCGTTTTTCGACATAGTGTCGTTAAACTTGAAAGTCAAATTTGTGTTATAAAGTTCACTTAAAATAGAGTCCGCCGAACCCTTTTTGCTGGATAATAAAACATATGGGGCGGATTCAACCCCCATTATGTAACTATGTTCCGTTTCTTGTGCGTCTGGATAATAGTCGGTGATTTGGTATGCGTCATCGCCAGTTGGCAAGAAAGATGTGTAAAGAGAAAAAGGAATATTACTCTTTTTTAAATTAGTATATTTTTTGCTACTTTCTTGCGTCGACGCGTAAGAGTCTCCGCGAGAGTAAGAAGAATAGACCTGCGTGCCGTCATTTGGCGACTCGTTTCCGCCACCTAGTGGCAAAAAAATAAAGCAAAAACTTGCTATTATTGCACCAACGGCTAGGCATATAGAAAATATTTTTCCTTTTTTCATTTTAGACTCCTTTTTTAAAAATAGAGTTTTTGTCGCGAAAGTTAGGTCTGTAATTATTGTTTGCCAAAAAGGCATATAATATTTACTTATTTTATACAATATATATAGTAACATATATAGGGTGCTTTCTCAAAATAATTTGACATAATTTTTGTTTTTTTGACAACAAATTTTTGGTGTGTTTTGATGCTTTAAAAGATGCTTTTTATAGCACTTAAATATGGGTGAAAATACCTTTTACTTAAAAAAAAGAACCTTACATAATGGGGTGCGTCCCAAAACTGTAAAGTTCTTTTTAGTTTTCTAATTAAGTTATTTACTAAAAGTCGTCAATGTCAATTGTAGTTTTTGGTTTTAAAACAATTGAGTTGCGGGTTGCAATGTTGTAAGCAACTTTCGTCTCGTCAAGTGGTTTTGCTGGAACATAAGTGCTTGACGCTTTCATTTTGTCAAACATAGGTGTTGCGTAAGCAAAAGTTGATTTGACTTTGATAGGGAATTCGTTAAGAATTTTGACAATAATTTCGCCCGTTCCGCCTTGACTTCCAAGGTGTCCGAGTTCATCTGGATAGATAAGTGGACGCGATGTCGCGGAGAAACTCGTTGTTTTATTTGGATTATCCTTTCCTTTTTCGTCCTTTTGCTTGCTTTCGCTGGTTGATGTCGTTTGAAGAGTGATATTTCCGCACAACTTACTAAATTCTTCGCAAGTTTTTGCGTCGTCTGTACCAATGAATATCTTAATAGGGCAGTTGCCTTTAACTGTTTCTGCGATGTCATCGCCGTACTTGGCGTTAAGTTGGCTGTACGACTGAATAACAAGCGCAAAATAGATGTTTCTACTACGGCTAACCGTAATCATAGAGTCAATTTTTTCAATTTTTGGAAGGTTTGCAAACTCGTCGAGTAGGAAGTAGACTGCGCGTGGAAGTCGCATATCTTTGTATCTATTTGCAAGGTCAACAAGTTTGTTGTAAAGTTGAGAAACCATCATAGTAACAATGCCGTGTCTCGACTCTTTTTCTTCTGGATAAACAATAAATAGGGCAGTTGGTCTATCTGCGAAAGAATCAAACTCCATTTCATTCAAACTTGTCGCATAGCACATACCGCTGTCGTTAAAAATCGAGAGCGACGCCGAAACAATACCCATAAACGACTTTGTTGTTCCAGGGGCGTTGTTAATTGCGCCTGATACAAGTGGAAGAACTTTGCTATATTCGCTTCTTCCCGTGTAATATGCTCTAAGTGTCTTGTATGGGTTTTCAGGGTCTGGGTCTTTATATGTCGCGATACGAGTTAGGTTGTAAAAGTTAAATTTCTCTCGCGTCATATTGAGTCTAGGGTCAAGGCTGTCTTCAAGCATTGCAAGAAGTGTACCATAAATAAAAGATTGCGCGCCTTGTTCCCAAGTCCTATCATTTTGCGCTTTGATAGGGCAGAGAATGTTTGCAATTTCACGCAAATCGTTCTCCGCACGGTCGATAAGTTCGTTCTTCTTCGACTCTAAGTCTTGGTCCAATATTTCTTTGTATGGATAAGCGACTCCGTCATATTCATACCACTCGTTGTTATATTCATTTGCAATAATTTTTAGCCCCAAGTCCGCTGGGTTAACCCCGACATGTGTCTTTACATCGTCGTGCAAAGTAAACGCCTTGTGATAGAGTACATAAGCGTTGTCTAGTGGATTCCACCTATTTGACGAAAAGGGAACACGAAGGTTAAAAACCTTTACATCATAGCCTTCTGCTTTGAGCTTGTGGCAGTTTCCTTCGTAAAGTTCACCTTTTGGGTCGGCAATAACAAAACTTGGCTTGCTTTTTGTTGACGACATAATTTGAATGGTTGGCTCAATAAACTTTTGTGTTTTACCAGTACCAGTCGTACCAATAATAAGCGCGTGAATTGGTTTATACATATTGATAAGAAGATTGCTCCCAGAAACTTCGCTCCTAAGCAAAATGCCGTCATTGCTTGTGTGTAAATCGCGCCAAGTCGTGTACATAAATTTCTTTTCCGTTTTAAGTTCTTTCTCGGTTATCCAGCGCGAATCGAAAAATTGGGCAAGTTCTTTGCCTTCTTTTGTCTTAGAACCAGTCTTGACTTCTTTTGGCTTGTCCGTCCCTAGTTTGTTTAAAAAATAAATGGCATAAAGCCCGCCACCTACAACGATGGGAAGAAGAAAATAACTGCTCTTTGAAAGTTCAGCGATGTCAAATTCTCCTTTTCCGCCCATATAGTAGGCAAGAGCTAGTCCCGCCCCCGCACAAAGCAAAAGGACAGGGATAAATAATAGAAATCTTTTAAGTGTTTTGTTCATTCTTTATTTCACCTATAAAAACATTATATATATTTATAACCTATTTGACAAATCTTTCGCGCAAGATTTACTTAAAAATTTTGTTTTGACTTGATAAAAGTAGAAAAAATATTTTTTAGGGCATAATTAAGAAAAATGCTAAAAAAATAAGCAAATTTTGAATTATCAGCTAAATTTTTACATTTTTTAAACGGAAAAAATATAAAAATAAACAATTTTTTAATTTTATGCTAAATTTGTTTTGAAAAAGGGTGTTTTTGTGATAAATTAAAATTAACAAATATGTTTTGGGGGATTAAATGTTTAATTTTTTAGGTGGTCCTTTTGAAAAAAGGATTGAAGAATCGTTTAAGAATTCAGCTCTTGAAGTTTTGGAACCAGTTGCAAAAGTTCTTGATAATTTGGTGTGGCCAATTACAATCATTGCTCTTATTGCGGGTGCAATTTGGCTTATTTGGCTTGGGGTTAAACTTGCAAAGGCAGAAGATGAAAGTAAGCAAAAAGAAGCAAAGAAAGCCCTTATCAATGTTGCAATCGCACTTGTAAGTGTCCTTGTTATGTTTTGGATCTTGACTTGGGTTGCGTCTAACTTGGCAACTTGGTCGGCTAATTCGGCAAACCCATTTATTAGCGAATAAGTTTTGGATGACTTTTGTTCGATTTGAAAATATAGTCTATTTTTAAATGGTTATATGTATTTTTGTACAAATTTAAAAAAAATGTAGAAAAATGTTTTGAAAATCAAAAATTTTGTGTTAATCTATTTTTAACAAATATTTAGGGGGAAGTATGTTTAATTTTTTAGCAGGACCATTCTCAGGTGCAATAGCGGATAGATTTACTGGTACTGAAACAACTTGGTTTAAAACAGTTGTTGAAGTGCTGGATAATTTGATTTGGCCTATCACAATTATTGCATTTATTGCGGGTGCAATTTGGATTATTTGGCTTGGTGTCAAACTTGCAAAGGCGGAAGATGAAAGTAAACAAAAAGAAGCAAAGAAGGCACTTATCAATGTTGCAGTCGCACTTGTTAGTGTTCTAGTGTTATTTTGGCTACTTGTTTGGTTTGCAACTCAATTGCCAGGGTGGGTCGGAGACAATGGCTCGTCTGGTTCAAACCCATTCATTTCCTAAATAGCAGAAGTAAAAAATTATTTTAAATTTAGCCTAGTTATCCACTAGGCTTTTTCCTTTTGTGGATAATTTTTACAAAAAACATAACTTTTTAAGGATTCTTTTTGCAAAATGGGTGTAAAAAATGTGTTTTTTTTGAAAAAATTATTAAAATCATTTTGAAAATGAAAAAAGTTGTGTTATTCTTATGCTAGAAAAAATTTAGGGGGAAATATGTTTGATTTTCTAGCGGGTCCATTTTCAAAACAAATTTCAGATAATTTTTCCAATAAAGCAACCTCTTGGTTTAAGCCAGTTGTTGAAGTGTTGGATAATTTGATTTGGCCTATTACAATTAGTGCATTCATTGCGGGCGCAATTTGGCTTATTTGGCTTGGCGTTAAACTTGCAAAGGCGGAAGATGAAAGTAAACAAAAAGAAGCAAAGAAAGCACTTATCAATGTTGCTATTGCGCTTGTAAGTGTTCTAGTACTATTTTGGTTGCTCGTTTGGTTCGCGACATATGCTTCTACTTGGGTTAAGGATGATAATCCTTTCACTTCTAATGCTGGTGCATTTCGCTACTATTTGTCGCAATTTTAGTAGAAACTTGTTGTTGTGCGTAAAATAAATTGAAACAAAAATAACCACATAAGTTTGATTTTTAGCCTAGTTTTATGCTAGGCTTTTTGCTTTTATGCTGATTTTGTGCTAATTTGACCTAATTTTTACTTTTTTGTTTTTTTTAGCAACTTTTTTTGATATTCATTTGTCTTATTATGTATTTTATGTTATTATATGTATAATAACAAAAGTGTTGTGGGGGACGATAATTTGGGTATTTTTAATTTTTTACTTAGGATGGAAGACGCTACTGGTGGGCTGGTGGATAAAAATAATGATCCATATTTGGATGGGATTTTTAAGGGTAGCAAAATAGATGACAATTATGCTTGGATAAAAGAGATTATTAGGTTTTTAAACCAATATCTTATTCCAATAACTATATTTCTTTTGGCGCTTGCGGCGGTGTTTGTTATTGTGCTACTTTTTATGACGATGAAAACGGACGACCCTGCAAAACAAAAAGAGTTTAGAAAGAGAATGTTTCAAATCGCGGGGACTATGCTTATCTGTTTAGCGCTTGTGTGGTTACTTGGTTGGTTGTTCTCGGCACTTCCAAGCATAATAAACGCTTTTAAGGGACCTGTTATGAGTGGATTTGAAAGTGCAAGCGGGTCGTAAAGAGATAAAATGTTACAAATCTAAGCGCGATAAATTTTTAGGGTATAGATAAAGACTATGCGGTGAAAGAGTCCTTTTGTTGCGAGATGTGTTTATAATCTTAAAACAAACTTTTTATTAAATAAACACAAACTTTTAAGTTGTAAAGCGCAAGAGAAATGCGTTTTGACTACAAAATAAAAGTATTTTAGCAAAGAATAAATAGATTTTTTTAATTTTGACAAACTAAGGAAAAGGGGGTTAAAAATGAAGAAACTTACCAAAAAAATTATAAGTTATTTTTTGGTCTTTTGTCTTATTCTAACCCCCCTTCTTTTTACTGGTTGTATTGACCTATTGGGGATTATCGACGGATTTGAAGAATCCCCAACTTTTTATATTGGCGGGGTGCGTAGTTCTGTAAATGTAACTGCGACAGCGCACGCTCTTGGCTACTATGAAAGTCAATGGACTAACTCCTCTCAAGTAATAATAGATATACTTAAAGAAGAATACTCAAATTCCGACGATTTTGGTGATAGAAAATCTCGATTGGTTGATTCGACGACAAAATATAAGGCTGTTTCTAATAGGACAGATTATTTGCCTGATTATAAGGAACTTT
>CAKVCH010000023.1 GCA_934725745.1 uncultured Clostridia bacterium
TTACTTGACGAATCAATCGTTCAAAATGTTGACTTGGCTCGTATCGCGTTTGGGCAAACAGTCGCGACATCGCAGTTGCAACTATTAAACGCTTTTTGTTCGGCAATAAACGGCGGAACAAAATATCAACCATCAGTTTTGTCGTCATATTTTGATGATAGTGGAGAGATTTACTCAAATTCTCCAATTGCGCGCGGAAAAACAATTACGGGCGATATGTCAAAAACAATAAGATATTTACTTTATCAAGCGCTTTCTAAAACTGGCGAAATGTCGTTTGTTCCAGGATATAAAGTAGCGGGGAAAACTGGAACTGCACAAAAATATGGTTCAGACGGGAAAATTTCACGCGGAAAATATGTTTCGAGTTTCTTTGGATTTTTAGATAGAGAAAACCCTGAGTATGCACTCCTTTTGTGTGTTGATGAGCCAAGTACTGGCGCTTACTACGGGAGCGTTGTTGCGAAACCATATGCAAAAACAATTTATGAAAAAATAATCGCTTACAAAAATCTTTCTCCAGATGATGAAACAAAAGTGGAAGATAAAAAGATTTTAACTCCAAATTTAATTGGATTCTCAATCTCAAAAGCGCTTGTTGAATTAGAAAAAATGGGCGTTTATTATGAAGTTGACGGCGAAGGCGAGTTTGTTTTAGACCAATTCCCTTCAAAAGATGTAAAAATAAGCAAATCAACGACAATTTTAGTAAAAACATAAAAAAGAAGGATGTTTAATGAAACTTTCAACCTTAATAAAAAATCAAAAAGATATAATAGCAACTCGTGGCGACCTTGAAATTGATATTTTACAACTTTCACAAAAAGCGGATAAAAAGACGCAAAATGGACTGTTTTTCTGCATAAATGGAATTGCATTTGACGGACACGACTTTTTTCAAAATGCAATCAATAACGGGTGTATTGCGCTAGTCGTTGAAAAGTGGCTAGATACACCACAACCCCAGATTTTAGTGCAAAATGTGCGCAATTTTGTGCCAGTACTATGCAAACGCTTTTATAAAAATGTTCAAAATAAATTGAAATTTATCGGTGTGACTGGGACAAATGGCAAAACAACAACCGCCAACTTGGTCTATCAGATATTAAAAAATGACAATAAAAAAGTGGGGATAATAGGCACAAATGGCATTGAATTTGAAGGTGTTAATTTGCCAAATCCAATGACAACTCCTGACCCTATTGACCTTTTTGATATATTAAGCGAAATGGTAAAGAAAAGTGTTGAATATGTTGTTATGGAAGTTTCTGCACACGCCCTTTTCCTAAGAAAACTCGCGGGAATTAGGTTTGAAGTGGGGATTTTTACTAATTTTTCGCAAGATCATCTTGATTTTTTTAAAAATATGGATAACTACGCGCAAGCAAAGCAACTATTTTTCGATAAATCAATGTGTAAGAATGTGGTTATTAACATTGACGACGAATTGGGGCGCACTATTTCAAGAAAAACTAATTCAAAATTATTTACATATGGTATTTTTTCACCCGCTACAAATTTTGCAATGGATGTTGTTTTAAAAGATGACGGAACTGACTTTTTGCTAAATATTTTTGACAATGTCTTTGACATTAAATCAAATATGCTTTGCCTTTTTAATGTTTATAATATGCTCGCAAGCGCTGTTTGTGCAAAAATTTTGGGACTGTCAAACGAGTCTATTTTTAAAACTTTATCAAATGTAAAAAAAATTGACGGTCGAATGAATTTTTATAAATTGCAAAGCGGTGCGACTGCTGTAATTGATTATGCTCATACACCAGATAGTTTAAAAAAAGCGCTACTTAATTTAAAGGATTTCACTCAAAATAGACTTTTAGTTGTTTTTGGCTGTGGTGGAAATAGGGATAGCGATAAGCGCAAAAAAATGGGGGAAGTTACAAGCCTTCTTGCAGATTTTACAATTATAACAAGTGATAACCCACGAAATGAATCCCCTAAAAAAATCATTTCACAAATTAAAAGTGGCTTTGATGATAAAGAAAAATATACTGTAATTGTAGATAGAAAACAAGCAATCGTAAGCGCTTTAAGGGGCGCTGAAAAGGGAGATATTGTTCTTATTGCGGGAAAAGGGCATGAAAAAATGCAAGAAATTAAAGGAATAAAATATCCATTTGATGATTATGAAATAATAAAGCCATTTATAAAGCTTTAATAAATTGTTTTTTATATTGCAAAAAAATTACTATTTTTGGCTATTTTATAAGTTTTTAAGAAAAATCAGCCTAAATTGCGCCTTTTTTTAAAAAATTATTAAAAAAACACTTAAAATGGACAAGTTTTGTGCTTTGCAAAGAATAAATGATTGCAAATATTTACCTTATAAACAAACACAAGTTTATTATTGACAGCAAATGAATATATGCTTGTAAACGGAAAAATTACCCCAAAAAGTTGCATTTTTTATGCCGTTTTTACTACAAAAAGACTTATTTAGAATAAAAACAACTAAAAAATACACAATAAATTAAAAGGTGGTGTCATATGACTTACTATTGTTTCTTATTTTCATTTGTTTTAAGCATAATTATAGCCCCTTTTTACATAAAATTTGCAAAAAAACTCAAATTTGGTCAAAATATCTTAGGCTATGTTGAAGAACATTTCTCAAAACAAGGGACGCCGACTATGGGCGGTGTTATTTTTATTGTCCCAACGATTATAGCAAGTTTACTATTTGCAAAATCAAACTTAACTTTATCTTTTATGTGTTTAGCGGTCTTTCTAGCATACGCAGTTGTTGGATTTCTTGATGATTTTATTAAAATTAAGTACAAACGAAATCTAGGATTGCGAGCATATCAAAAAGTTATATTTCAGTTGGCAATTGCGCTTGTAGTCGCTCTGTTTGTTTACAGAAACGGTATGTTAAACGGCGTTTATTTGCCGTTTACGCTTACAAAAGTAAATTTTGGCGCGCTTATTATTCCATATATTATTTTAGTTTTTGTTGCAACAACAAACAGCGTCAATTTAACTGACGGATTGGACGGTCTTGCGGGCAGTGTGAGTTTGATTACATTTCTTTTTATTGCGCTTATTAGCACTTTTTATTGCAAAAATCTTGTTCCTGACGCAAATAGTGAATACTTTATTCAAATGCAGAACCTAAATATGATTTGCGTTGCCGTTGCGGGCGGATTGCTAGGCTTTTTGGTTTTTAATTTTTACCCAGCGAAAATTTTTATGGGCGACACAGGTTCGCTTTCTCTTGGCGCACTTCTTGCTTGCGTGTGTTCCTTTAACGGGACAAGCCTTTATATTCCAATAATCGGCATAATGTTTGTCGTGTCATCTCTTAGTGTGATTTTACAAGTGTTGCATTATAAAAGGACAAAAAAAAGAATTTTTCTTATGGCGCCTTTTCATCATCATTTAGAGCATAGGGGGATGAATGAAACTAAAATCGTTTTCATATACATAGTACTAACAATACTCGTGGGAACTCTCACGCTTGCATTGTTAGGGGGACTATGAAATATTTAATTTGGGGTTTAAAACTTAGTGGAGAATCAAGTCTGGAACTATTATTAAGACTTAAAAATCAAGAAAAAAATAACAATTTGGGCAAAATGAGTGGCTCAGATGTTTCTTTATCAGCCAAAAATAATAACACTGATATGGTGAAACGAAACGACGCAAAAAACGCAAAAATTTTACTAAAAAAAGTTAAAAAAGACAACGACTATAACCAAAGTTTAGATGTTAATTTTGAAAATAATACTGATTATTTTTTGAAAAAAGATAACAAAACGGGTAAAAATAGCGAAAAAGTCGCAAAAAATCACGATTTTTACTATCTTTTTGATGAAAATAAAGATTTGAGAGAGAAATTTAGTAATAAAGAAATTTCGAGTGTTATTGTCCTTGAAAGGCTAACAAAAAAGACAATTTTAAATATGGATGAAATAATAATAAGTCCGTCAATTAGTATTGATAATCCACTTATTCGATTTGCAAAACAGAATGGCGTTAATGTCATTGGTGAATTGGAACTTGGCTTTAAAAATATGAATAAAAGTAGCAAGTTAATTGCGATTACTGGTACGAACGGTAAAACTACAACGACCGAACTAGTCTATGAAATATTAAAAAAATCAGGCGTCAAAGTGGAGAAAGTAGGTAATGTTGGCATTCCATTTACAAGTAAAGTTCAAAATGGAGAAGAGAATGTGACATATGTTTGTGAAACGAGTTCATTTCAGCTTGAATCTTGCAAAACTTTTCATCCTAACATTGCTTGCATAATAAATGTTACGCCTGACCACCTAGACAGACACGGAAATATGACCAATTATTTGAATGTAAAAAAATCAATTTTTGCTCATCAAGATAAGGATGATTTTTCGATTATTCCTTCTGATATGGAATGTTGTTTCAAATCAAACTGTTTTACTTTTGATACAAAAAAAAGTGTAAAACGGGGCGTTTATATAAAGAATAGAGCAATTTATGAAAAAATCGGTCTATTTTCGCATAAAATTTGTAACTTAAACGAGTGTAAACTTTTTGGCGCTCAATTTGAAGAAGATATTTTATGTGCTGTTCTTATTGCAAAAATTATGAAAGTAAAAAATAATGTAATTCGTGAAGTTTTGCGTCAATTTCTTCCAAGCCCACATAGATTGCAACTTGTATATGTGTCTAAAACAAATAATAAATATTTTGACGACTCCAAAGCAACAAATGTCGATGCAACCATAAAAGCGGTACAAAGTTTTGACGCACCGACAATTCTATTATGTGGCGGAAGTGATAAAAAGTGCGATTTTGATGGACTTTTTTTATCGTTACCACATTTTATTCAAAAAGTATATGCTTTTGGCGAAACCGCGGATAAATTGTTAGAGAGTCATAAGACGGTGAAGAGTGCCGTTCCTATTGAAAAATGTGCGACGCTTAGGCAAGCGGTTTTTCTTGCGTCTCAAGAGCAAAATAAGATTATTTTACTTTCTCCAGCGTGCGCAAGTTTTGACGAATTTTCTTCTTATAAAGAGCGTGGCGACAAATTTTTGGAATATATAAAGGACTATTATGAAAATTTTGAAGAGTCAAAAAACACTTTTTAAAAATAACGCAAGGTGGATTTTTGTTTTAACGCTCGTCTTAGTCGCGTTTGGTGCGCTTATGGTTTATAGCGCAAGTTTTTATTCGGCAAGTAGAAACTATAACAATCAATATTTTTTTCTAATAAAACAACTCCTTGGAATTGTTGTTGGCACTGTTTTTATGATAATTTTATCAAAAATAGACTATAATAAGTTAACAAAGTATGCGCTTCCTTTTGTTATTGTGTCATTTGTTTTGTTGGGGCTGGTGTTTGTCCCTGGCATTGGTGTAGAAAACTACGGGGCAAGGCGTTGGATAAGATTAGTCGGTTTTACAATTCAGCCAAGTGAACTTGCGAAATTTGCTTTTGTGCTATTTTGTAGCGTTTATTTAAGCAAAAATCACGAAAAAATTAAAAATTTCAAGAAATTATTGCCAGTTTTGTTCGTTGGTTGTGCTTTTTGCTTGATGATAATTTTAGAACCAAATATGTCAATAACGATGTGTATGGGGCTTGTGATGCTCTTTATGCTTTTTATTGGTGGGGCATCTTTTAAGCATTTTTTGCTTCTATGTGTGCCTTTTATTCTTCTTGTTCCTGTCTTAATTTTAATTGAACCTTATAGACTTCTAAGACTTCTTGCCTTTATTGACCCTTGGGCAAGCCCAAAAGGGGAAGGGTATCAGTTGATTCAATCTTTCTTTTCTATTTCAAATGGCGGAATGTTCGGTGTTGGGCTTTTTAATTCAAGACAGAAATTTTTATTTCTACCTTTTGCAGAAAGCGATTTTATTTTTGCTATAATTTGTGAAGAGTTGGGACTGGTTGGTGCAATCCTAGTTATACTATTGTTTGCACTTTTAATAACATTTGGAGTAAAGGTTGCAATAAATGCTAAAAATCGTTTTGGATGCTATTTGGCGAGTGGTATAGTGTCTGTTATTGCAATTCAAACGATTTTAAACATTGCCGTTGTAACAGGTTCAATCCCGCCGACGGGCTTACCACTGCCATTTATAAGTAGCGGGAGCACTTCAATTGTTGTTTTTATGTCTGCTATGGGTGTTCTTTGTAACATCGACAAACAAAATCGTTCTCAAGAAATAAATCTTGAACAACCATCAATTCGCCCATTTTTCAACCTAAAACAAAGAAAAAAGCGGTAAGTTCTATTATTTTATTTTGAATGATGTATAAAATATGATATATTTATTTAACATTTATTAGAGCGTTTAGGAGAATAAATGACTAAAGATAAAAATAAATATTCCTACATTGAACAATTTAAAACACTGAAAAGGGGGCTTTTTGTTCACTTTGGGTTATATAGTCAAGTTGGGAAAGGTGAATGGTATTTGGATAATGAAAAAATACCAATAGATAAATATAAAAAACTTGCAAATAGTTTTGTCGTCCCTAAAAATTGGCTTAATGATATTATGGAAGTTGCAAAAACTTTTGGTGCAAAATATATAGTTTTGACAACTCGTCATCACGACGGGTTTTCTTTATACGATACAAAGGGATTGAGCAAATTTGATATTATGTCAACTCCTACCAAAAGGGATTTAATAAAAGAATTTGTTGAAGTGTGTAGACTTAATGATATTAAGCCATTTTTTTATCACACACTTATTGATTGGACCGATGAAAGATTTAAGTCGGATTTGACTTCTTATTTACGATATTTGAATGAGAGCGTTAAACTTCTTTGTAAAAACTATGGTGAAATTGGCGGATTTTGGTTTGATGGCTCGTGGTACAAGGAAAAAATTGACTGGAACTTTGATGAGATTTTTTGCAATATTCGAAAATATCAACCTAATGCTATTATATCAAACAATGGCGGGTTGGAGAATCTTGGACAAATGCTTAATGAAGGTGTTGATTGCTTGATATTTGAAAGAAGTGGTGATACTTCATTAAACACATCCTTTGACTCAAAAGCTCGAGCGAAAGAATTGTGCCAAACACTAAATAACCATTGGGGATGCTTTAATGGCGATGACCAATATAAAAGCGTTGACGCTTTGTTTGAAGAGTATAAGAATTGTCAAAAAAATTGTTGTAATTATCTTTTAAATGTCGGTCCCCAAAAGGATGGAACCGTGCTTAAAATTGAAAAGAACATTTTTAGTAAGCTAGGAAAAAGAATTTCAGAGTATGAAAATAAGCTTTTTGATGTGTAAATTATAGTAAACATAATACAAAAATTAAGTGTAGAATAAGGTTATATTTTTAACACAAAAGTTGGCTTTTCCATAAAATGATATGTAAGGGGTCTTTTATGGATAAATTTATAATAAACGGCGGGAAGAATCTTGTCGGGAGTGTTTGCGTTCCTAGGTCTAAGAACTCAATTTTACCTATACTTGCGAGTTGTGTTTTGTGTAGGGAAGAAGTAACTTTACATGATTGTCCACATTTTTCAGACATTGATAATATGTTGGAACTTTTGACGATTTTAGGTGCAAAAGTTGAAAAAAAACATAAAAATATACATATTGACTGCAAAAATATCACAAATTGCACTTTACCCGACGATTTATCAAAACAAATTAGGTCGTCTATTTTTTTATTGGGTCCTTTAATTGCGAGATTTGGATGTGCAAAGGTTTCTTATCCAGGCGGATGTGAAATTGGTTCTCGGCCAATCGACTTGCATTTAAAAGGTTTAAAGGCTCTTGGCACAAAAATCGACGAAAAATATGGTAAAATCGACTGTTATGCGCATAAACTTGTCGGCGCGGACATTCATTTAGATTATCCAAGTGTGGGCGCGACTGAAAATATTATGATGGCGGGCGTGTTGTCGACGGGGACAACGCGAATATTTAATTCTGCAAAAGAGCCAGAAATTGTTGACTTGCAAAATTTTATAAATTCTATGGGCGGAAAAATTATGGGCGCTGGGACGGACACTATTGTGATTGAAGGTGTAAAAAATTTGCATTCAACGGAGTATACTCC
>CAKVCH010000024.1 GCA_934725745.1 uncultured Clostridia bacterium
GTCCAACTGGACCACAAGGCGAAATGGGGCCACAAGGGCTTCAAGGCGAAAGGGGCTTACAAGGAGAAATAGGTCCAACTGGTCTGCGTGGTGAGCAAGGTGAAAGGGGATTGCAAGGTGAAGTGGGGCCAACTGGACCGCGTGGAGAACAAGGCGAGCGCGGGGAGCAGGGTGAGCGTGGGCAACAAGGTGAACCTGGGCTCGTTGGGCTTACTGGACCAATGGGGCCAACGGGGCCGACTGGTGCCACGGGGCCGACGGGTCCAGCGGGGCAAGGACCAACTTTCACGGGACAAAACGCGACGATTTTTCATATGGCGGGGCAAGATATAACAACAGGAACGCCACTTATGATGTCGGGAGTTATGACAAATAACGGACTTGTTTTGTCTAATAACGGCATAACAATTCCAGCGACGGGTACATATCTTGTGACTTTTTATGTAAATAGGGCGTCGTCAGCGGACGGGACAGACGGCATATCGCTTGCAATTGACGATAAATTGGTGCAACAGACTTCACGACCGCTTAGTGAATCGTCGACTTCAAGCGGGCAATTTGTAATGAATCTATCTGAAGGAAATGTCCTAACGCTTGTTCCAGTTGTCATAAACGCAAAAAGACTATTAGCCAACGGCGGACCTGGGGCGACGCTGACGGTTATTAGGTTGTCTTAAAAGGTTTTAACCTTTTAATGAAAGTTTAACATATAAAATTTTAATTTTATACATTTAAGGTAAAGATAAAAAAGGCAAAGTTGTTAACCAATTTTGCCTTGTTTTATAAATATTTATTTAAAATTTTTACTTTTTTAGTTCGTCTAGAATAAGATTTTTCATTTCTTCATCGGAAATGATGCCTTGTTTGTTGAGTTCTTTTATCTTTTCAATTTTTGCGTCGACATCCGTTTGAGTGGTTGTAGGCTTAATTTCTGTTTCTTGAGAAACTGTTGGTTCTGCGACTGGGGCAACGGTGTTTTTAATGCAAAGTTCTGCAATAAAGAAACCAACGCACACGCCAGGCGCGATTGCCATAAGGCTTTCGGATGAGATAAGTGTCAAAAATAGGATTGAGTTTAGAACGAGAGCAGTTATGCAAAGTCCGCGGTGAGTGCTACCATTTTTAGGCTTTACGCAAATGAAAGACGAAACAATAATTATTGCAACACAAAAGACAATTCCCATAACAAGTGTAGACTTTATCAGATAAACATCGCCCAGCCCCGAATTAGCGGACGCTAATAAAGAAACTAAATTTAGCATATAAATTAAGATTGCAATTAAGATAGCGGACGATACAATGCTAATGATTGACGCTGTAAGTTGGAACGCTCTTTTTGTTTTATTCATAAAGATTCTCCTTAGTTATATTAAATTTTTTGGAATTTTTGTGGGAGTGCTTTTCCTACAAAACTGGTGGTTATTCAAACCTTTGATGCCACAACTTTTTGTGGATCTACGCGAAGTAAATTGAATTGTGAATACAAAGTAACATTATATAATATATACTAGCAAAGAAACTTTTTGATGTCAAATAATTTTCCTTTCTTGTCGCGAAGATTGTGTGGAACTGTAAAGTTTTATTCTTATAGCAAATAAGGATGAAACTTTTTTTATTACATAAAACTGTTAGACTTCGCCTTATTTAATTTAAGTAAAAGGGGGTGTAAATTTGGCATATCGCACTAGAAGACCTTACAGCACTAACAAGTCTAGACGAAGAAAAAAGAGTTCTTATACAGAGCTAGAAAGAATGGCTTACAATTTGGGTAAAGTAAGCGTGGCTTGAATAACCCAAACAGCAGAGTGTTTGAAAGTTACAAGAATGGTTGCACTGGTAAAACAACAAAAAATAGAAAACCACTAATTTAGTTTATAAAAGAGAAAATGTTTGAGTATTCGTGCAAGAAAAAAAGTGGTTATACTGACACAAAAAATTATCCGCACAAAAACCACCTTGCAAAATATAATCGTTTAGGTAATGACGATGTTGAATATGTTACTTTTACACATCATGATAAGGTTAAAATCAAAGATAAAATTTTTAAGACAATACCATTAAACAGTAATATTGACAAAAAGCAAAAAAACACCCAACCAAACAATAAGTTTAGTTGGGTAAATTTGTGGCGGAGAACACAGGATTCGAACCTGCGGAGGCTTTCACCTCAACGGTTTTCAAGACCGCCGCTTTAAACCGCTCAGCCAATTCTCCGTACAAAATGTATTATACTTATTTACACTAAAATTGCAAGTGATTTTTGTTTATTTTTTTTTAAATGATTTTGTAAAGACTAAAAAATGTTGGAATTTAGGATAGATTATAAAAATTTCTTCTATTTCTTTTGGAAAAATGATAAAAATTAGGTAAAATAAAAGAACCATTTATACTTTGAAAAATCAAACGACACAAATATTTTGATTATTTCATATAGGAAAAAGGAGATTTTTATGAAAATTAAAAAAAATAAACCTAAAATTTATGGGCGCGGGTCAGTCTTTATAGACGATAGCGCCACATTTGGCGAAAATGTTGTTATTTATCAAAACAACATAATAAAAGGGAATACCAAAATAGGCGACAATGTTGTGATAAAGCCAAATAATTACATAGAAAATTGCACAATAGGTGCGGGAAGTGTTATTGATTACAGTTATATGCAAGATAGCGTCGTGGGCGAGAATGTGTCGGTCGGACCTTTTTCAAGGCTTAGACCAAATTCACGCGTAGGTGATAATTGTAAAGTGGGGAATTTTGTCGAAATAAAAAATTCTACGCTCGGAAAGGGAAGCAAAGCAAGCCACCTAGCATACATCGGCGACACGGATATGGGGGATAATTGCAATGTCGGCTGTGGGGCAATTTTTGTAAATTACAATGGCAAAACGAAGTCGCGTTCGCATATAGGGAACAACTGTTTTATAGGTAGTAATGTCAATGTAATAGCACCTGTTAATATTGCAAGTGAAACATATATTTGTGCGGGGACGACTGTCACGACGGACACATTGCCATATGATTTTGTTATTGGAAGAACTCGCGAAACGGTAAAACACGATTATGCAAAAAAATATAAAAAGGAGTCAAAATAATGGGAATATTTTTTGGAACAGACGGCATAAGGGGTGTCGTGAATGAATTTTTAACCGCGGATTTAGCATTTAAATGCGGTAACGCGGTGGCGGAAAAAGGTCAAAAGTTAGTTATTGGCGGGGACACAAGGACGACGAGAGAATTTTTGACATCTTCTTTTTCATCGGGGGTTATGAGTACTGGGGCAAACATTGTAGATATTGGCGTTTGCACGACTCCTGGAATTTCATACATTACAAAAGCCCTTAAAATGGATTATGGCGTGGTTGTCAGTGCGTCGCACAACCCACCACAATATAACGGGATTAAAATTTTTGACAGTACGGGCGTAAAACTTGGCGACGATAGAGAAGACGCTCTTGAAAGAAAATTTGTTAGGCAAAAACATAATGCGTTCCCAGATATTGGCAAGTATTCACAAAAATTTTCGCTTGTTAGGCTTTATGAAAACTATTTGGTGAGTGTTGCAGATTGTAACTTGAAAGGACTTAAAATTTTGCTTGATTGCGCTAACGGCGCGTCCTATAAAATTGCGCCTAGAGTTTTCCGCGAACTTGGGGCGGAAGTCATTGCTGTTCATTGCAAAAATGACGGCGAAAAAATCAATCAAAAATGTGGTTCAACTTGCCCAGAAGAAATGGCGCGTCTTGTCAAAAAATATGGCGCGGATGCTGGTTTTTCTTTTGACGGCGACGCGGATAGAATTATCGCGTGCGACGAAAGGGGCGAAATAATAGACGGCGATGTCATTATTTTTATGCTTGCAAAATACCTTAAAAAACAAGGAAAGTTACGCGACAATAAAGTTGTCGGAACAAGGCACACAAATAAGGGACTTGAAGAAGATTTGAAAAGTGAAGGCATAGACCTTATCAGAACAGACATTGGCGACAAATATGTTATTGCAAAAATGGAAGAAGAGGACTTGTCACTTGGTGGTGAAAAATCAGGGCACATTATTTTTCGTGATTATGCAAGCACGGGTGACGGAATCTTAACTGGCATTAAACTTGCGGAAATGATGAAAAAATCGGGCAAAAAGTTGAGTGAACTTTCCTTTGCACACCTTTATCCACAAGCGAACATTGACTGCATTGTCGCAGACAAAATGAAAATTATTAACAATGGACTTTTAACAAGCAAAATTGAAGAAGTCGAGAAGGCTCTTGGCGACTCTGCACGCGTTATGGTAAGGGTTTCTGGAACTGAGCCAAAAATCCGCATTATGGTCGAATGCAAAGACGAAGATGTGGCCTTAAAGTACGCAAAAGAAATTGAAAGCGTTGTCCACAGCGTTGATAGGGTACAAAATTAAAAAAAATTTTGTATTTAATAATAAATATAGGTTAAAAAAACTATTGATTACTTGGTCAATAGTTTTTTTATTGCGCAATTTAAGTTTAATAAGGCTTTCCTTTTTCAAAGTCCATACAAATAGACCTTTTAAAGTGAAAGCGCTTAGAAAAATTAAACTGTGCTTATATTTTTTGAATGCAGACTGCTTTATGTTTTAATTAAAAATGTTTTAAAGAAGGCATAATAATTTACATAGCAAGGAATAACAATAAAGACAATTGAAATAATAATGGCAAGGGAAAAGAGCAAAATATCAACCAATTTGCCCGATATTTTAAAGGCAAAGTGGCTAAATAGTGCGCCGATTATGATAAGAGCAATTCCAATTAAAACGCCAAGCAAGATGTATTTATAGACAGGGTTATTGTAAGTAATTTCAATCAAATTTTCGCCCGATTTTAATTCAAGCGTCATAAAGTTAGAAAATTTATTTGAAAAATCAACTTTTTTGCCGTTAACTAAAACTGTGTAGCCTTTAACATCGGAGTATGGAAGAATAACCGTCTCGTCTTGCGAGAGCCTAATATTTCCTAAAAGCTTGTTGTATTCTTGTCTTAAATTTGATGATGTGTTAAATAGGTTTCTAATTTTTTCAATGTCCATCGTATAAAATTCAAATGAGTCAATGGACGCTGAGTTGTACAAATTTATTAGCATATCTTTGTTTTTTCTATTTAGTTCAACTATGGAGTTTTCTTCAAAGTTGCAATCGTCAATTTCAACACAAGCACCCGCTTTTAAGTCTTTAAGATAAAAATACAACAATTTTCCTTCTGGGATGTCGTATTCGACACGGATTTCACTTGGCGTAACACTTCCTTTTGTTTGATGAATTGTGCCGTCTACAATATTTGCGTTTATGAAATTTAGCGTTGGCGTCACCTTTTCTAAAATTTCGCCCGTCCCGCCGAGAGCTTCAAAAAGTAGTTGCTGATTTTGAAGAATGTCTCCTGTAAAACTAACTTCTTTTTTTAATATTTTAATTGGGTCTGGACAAATTTTGTTTTTATATAGATAGAAGCCATATTCACTTGAAACAAGTTCTAGATAGTCTTCATTTCGCTCGTAAGGATAGATATAGTATTTTGTATCTACAACAAGGTCGCTAAGAAGTGTTCCCGAAAAAGTTGCAGAGTTGTTAATTCTTGAAATGTAACCAATATCCTTTAAGGCGTTAATTCCTTCTTTATCGGCAAGCGAAGAAAATTCGCTCGCGTTTGAGTATCCCGCTAGCCCCGATGTCAGTGCTAAATACCCATAGTCGCGCACCTTTACTCTATCGTGAGAGTCTATGTACTTAGAAAAACTACTCATTGTGTAAATTTTTTGCGAATCGACAATTCCGCCTGAAAAATAGTTCATATAGTTGCCAAAGATTGAAAATATTAGAAGAATAAGGGTTATGACAAACAAATGTCCCTTAATCTTTTTCTTGTAACCATATGAAATGAAAAATGGAACAAGTAATATAGCATTTTCAAGAACATAAAAAAGAAGTACGGGGAAAAGGCAACTTTGAGATGATAGAATGCTTGTAAGTGAGTTATATAGCCCCGTGCAAGCAAGGATATAAATTGCACCAATTAAAATTACGCCGATATAAAGCGGGGAAAATTTGGGCGTTTTTCCTTCAAAATTGTAATAGGAGTCAAGCGCTTTACAAGACAAAAAGAAAGTAAGAAAGGCGCTAACAAAACCAAATCTTGAGTAATATCCTAAAATTGTTCCCATATTGAACGCGCGAAGGGAAAGGTCAAAAACGATTAAAATAAAAGACAAAATCTCGCACGCAAGAAGAAATGTATTAAACTTGTCTTTTTTGTCGCATTTAATTAGATAAATAATTGAGAAAACAAAGGTGAACATCTCTGTTATTTCAACAATTATTTTGCTAGGCATTGCGTTTTCGCTTATGATTGTAAAGGTTGATAGCCCGCTATTTCTTCCAGAGCCTAAAAAGGTTACAAAGGACGGCACAAGAACGGGTGATGCTATTCCAATAGCACAAAGAAGCGCACACATTGTCTTTATTGTGACGACCTTTCTTTCTTCTTTTTCAAGGCAAAGGAATGCAAATATGGCAAAAATTAGAAATAGGTAAAGCATTACAAAGCATCCAACCCCAAAACAGTTTAGCATCATAAGGGACAAAACGGCGGTCAAAGGCAAGATTTTCTTTGTTTTTCTAAGGTACAAAAAACTCTCAACAAGAAGTGGCATAAAGATTAAATAGTCTATGAACGAAAAATATGTAAACATCATAAACATAAAGCCACTAAACCCATACGACAAAGAAACTATAAGAAGCTTTACGACGCCAAAGTTTTCAAAATGTCTTTTTGCAAACCACATTCCAACGCTTGAAATGAGCATAATTTTTATAACAAAAAGGATGTTAAAGCCTTGTAACATTGCCGACCTTCCAAAGAAAAGAAGGATGAAGTTAAAGGGACTAAAAATGAAATAGGAAAGCGCGCCGAAAGTATTTCCGCCTAGCCCATTGACAGTGGAATAAAAAAGTGGTGACTTCCCGTCAAGGAAGTCTAGAATATATGTACTTTGTGGAATAATTTGACTTAGTTCGTCATAATGAGCAAGTGTGCCTTTTCCAAAAGGAAAAACGCCAAATATAGCAAAATAGACGGAAAAAAGTGCCAGAATTATGCCGTTTAGAATGAGATAGGGCTTTGCTTTTTGTAAAAAATTTTTCATATGAGTCCTTTTGAACTATAATGCTGTTTTGGAAGTTTTTAATTTTAAAATTTTTTCATTTTTGTAATTTGTTTTTTTTATCTTATTTTTATCAAAATTTTTGCAATACTTTTTTGATAAAATTTTAAACTTTTGAAAAAATGTCTATATTTTTAGCACAAAAATAATTAACGAATGTTTTTTGTTATTTCTCGTCATCAAAATTGATTTTTTCTTCAATAATATATTCTGGGCGGTGGCGGGATTCTATGAAAGTTTGCGCTAGATAAATACTTTGCACACCAAGAACAAGGGTTATAAATGCCGTTAAAAGTGTTGCAACTGGAATGAGCCAAAGGAAAGCAGGCAACAACCTTAGAATTGATAGAACAATAAATATCGCGGTCAAAAGTACGGTCGAAATAAACATTGAGATTGATACATAAAAGCCTAGATAAAGTGGCTTTGTTGTCGTGTTGGTCATCGATAGAGACGCCGTGTCGATCATTTTTTGTAGAGTATATTTTGTTTTGCCATAGTCGCGTGGGGTTCTATCGGCGTACAAAGTTTTTGTTTTGTATCCCATCCAAAAAATAGTGGATTTAAAAGCCCCCGAACATTCGTCTAGGTTGACGATTTTGTCGACGACAACTCTATCAAGCAAGAAAAATGACGCAATATCATTCATATTTTTTGCCCCAAGACGAGCCATAATTTTGTAGAAACATTTGGCTGTCGCGCGCTTAAAAAAGCC
>CAKVCH010000025.1 GCA_934725745.1 uncultured Clostridia bacterium
GTCGGGCGACTTGTGAGTTCGGGCGAAGTGGACAAAACGACGGACAGTTTCGTTGTAAGTAACACAAAATGCATTTATTTTTTTGTAAAGACCTTTGTAGAAGATGAAAGTGGCGACTTTTTAAATGCGACTGTTGATGTTTTAAATAAAATTGATTTTGAAGAAGCGTTTGTAAGAACTTCAAGTTTTATGAAAGAAAAAATGAATCTTACAACAATTGATTTTTTTGATAGTTGCAAGACTCCAATTGAAAATCAACTTATTGAGACAAAACAAGGAAAAGTTACGGGAAGCTTGGTCGAAAAAATGTACAATTATGGAAAATACCTTTTTTTGTGCGGATTCGACGGCAAGTTTAGTGGCGGTCTTTTTTATCAAAATGGATTGAATTTACTCATAAATAATCATATTGTTTTGTCAAGAATGCTCAGTTTTACCTTCCAAAATGGACTTTTTGGTGCCGTTAAGCCGATTTTAATGCGTTTTTGCGAGAAAAAAAATCAATACAACAACCTTGCTAAAAAACTTTTCGGCTGTGACGGAATCTTTGTGCCTGCAAACGAAGATTTGTTTTCTGGCGTCCCAAGTGACATCACTGTTTGCAACCTTTTGGACAAAAATATAGGGAGCGAGATAAGTTTAATTTTAAGTAACTATGTCAAGCAGTCGGGGGATATTGAATTTTTAAAAGAGTGCGGTTATGATTTTATTCGTGGTGTGGGTGAGTTTTATTTGTCATTTTTTGATATGAATATGACTTCGCATTCTTTTGACTCGCCTTTTGGCGTGTCCAGCAACTCAAAATGTGAAAATACGGGGCGTTGCATTGCGTCAAATTGTGTGAGCGATTTTATGGGCGCAAAAGTTGTTTTTTATATTCTTTTAAAACTTTGCGTTATGGCGGGGCACGAAGAAGATATGGAAAAGTGGGAGGACGCTTTAAATAAAATTCCTGATGTCGAAGTCGATAACCACGGGATAATTAAGGAATATAATAGTAACCTATTTTTAGGCTCGAATAGGTCGCCATACATTTCTTACCTTTTTCCATACAATGTCGGATTTAAGCCGATTGCAACAAAAAAAGATTATGAAACTTTGGTCGCGAACACCATAAAATACAAATATCTAAGCGCACTTGGATATATGGGAAGTGCGGAACTAATTGACCTTGCGCTCGCTTTATTTACTTGTGGCGAAGGGCGCGACGGGGGAGCAATTTTAAATTCTATTTTAACGGGCTTTCTATCAAGCAACCTTATTATTGAAGAATACGATAAGGGATGCTTAGGGTTTGGCGACGGCGTTACGAAATTTGGGAATTTGACGATAGACAAAAATCTTTGTTTATGCAAATGCCTTCAAAATATGTTTGCAATATGTAGTAACAACAATATATTTTTGTTTGACAGTTTGCCCGAGTATTCTAAAAGAATGCGCGTGATAGGTCTTAGATTATCCTATGGACTCACGATAAATATTGATGTGAATTTAAAGAAAAAAGTTGCAAAAGTTAGGATAAAAAGTACAAATCAAGACTCCGTTAACATCTTTTTGCCAAAAAGTGTAAGAAGAGTTAAGGGAAAGGATTTGCCCGAAATTGATTTTGTTCAAAATGTGCTTAGTGGCGTGATTTTACCTAAAAATAAATATAAAAAAATTAAGGTTTTCTTTTAGGGAAAATGTTTTGACTTTTTTTGCGTTTTAAGATAAAATATAGACAATTATTACTGCTTGCGTTTTACAAAAAAGGAGTAAATATGTTTTTTGAAAATTATCAAAACTGGGACAACCTTAGTTTAAACGAAAAGAAGAATTGCGTTGCTGGTTGTGTAAAATTTTACGAAGATAAGACTGTTCAATATATTTTGTCTAACCTTCCTGTTAGCAAGGCGGGGCAATATAAAAGGGAAGCAGTTGTTTTGGAGTTTGTTGAAAACCAAGACAAAGATGTCTCTTTTTCTGATAACACTGTTAATGTTCTTGTTGGGGCATTGAGTAGCGCTAAAAAAGACTTGTTTTTTAAAGTTGCTCAAAACACCATATGTGCAGTTTTTGCAAATATGTTTAAAAATACATCGTCAAACGCGGGCAGAAAGACAAAGTTTAGTAGCATTGCGGGGAGTTTTCTTGCGTCGATTACTAGTGAATTTGCAAAGGGCGAACAATTTGAAAGTGATATGATGGAAGAGTTTGCGTCCGTTTTTGCAAAAGAAACTGTTTTGGAATAAGTGATAATATTAAAAATCTAATAAAAAAGGCAAAATTGGTGTGCTATGCACGGTTTTGCCTTTTTTTGTTTTATATTTTATTGAAATTACCTTTTAAGAGTTTAACAATATTCCTTTATTTTGTCAAAAATGGGAAGGTTATCTTTATATCCTTTTGGATTTAAAGGACTTGGATGATATATTGGTATAAGTTTGTAATTTTTAGTGCCTAGTGTTAGGTCAAATTCTTTCCCAACATAATCGGCAAACTTTTTTATTTTTGTTTGCATAATTGCTTGTGTTGGGTGTAAGCCCATTGTTAATATAAGGTTGCAGGGCGTTTTATTTAATTGCTCAATAAGTATTGGCAAGCAATTATTTGAACATTTTTCCAGATTTTTTCTATCTTTTATAATGCATTTGCAACATTCTGTAAAATAAATATCCTTAATTGATAATCCTATATTATTTAAAAGCTTCTCTAAAATTCTTCCTGTTCCTTGTAACTTCATAGAAGTGTTATAAAACGCTTTTTTGCTATCTATCCAGCCGTTTTTTGCGGGACTTTCGCCAATAATTATAAAGTTTGTACTTCCATATTGAATTGAGTCGACAACTAGTTTTGGCAAATTGCCACACAATGAACAGTTGATTATTTTTTCTTGAGTTTTATCCATTTATTCACCTATTTTAATTATAGCATAAGTTTAGGTGTTTTGTTGCTTATTTTTTATCACATTTAAAATGACATTTACAATATTTTTGTTGCCGTTTGAGTAAATGTTACTGATTTTGGTTTTGTGTGAAAAAAGGTAGTCTATATTTTTTTCTAAGGTGGCGGGAGATAAATTTTCTTGATAGAGCACGCGTGCGAGACCTTTTTCTTCAAAATATTTCGCGTTGTCGACTTGGTCTCCGCGAGATGATTTACTTTTTGGAAGTGGAATAAGAAGCATTGGCTTTTTCAGATATAGCAACTCACAAATCGCGTTACTTCCAGCGCGTGACACGACAACATCGGCAGTCGAAAAGAGATGTTCAATGTTAGAACAAAACTCCATTTGGAAGTAGTGTGGGCTATTGATTTTTCTCCCTTTATTTTTGCCGACAAGATGAATGATGTTGTATTTTTTAGTCAAAGTCGGAAGGGAAGAAAAGACTGCTTCGTTTAGTTTTTCAGCGCCAGTCGAACCTCCTGTCACAAGGACAAAAGGAAGGTCGTCTTTAAGTCCCGTCATTTTAAGTCCGATTTCTTTTTGACCTTTGCCTAAGGATTCCCGAATTGGCGACCCGGTGCAGACGGCCTTATCTAAATTTTCGCTTGTTTTTTCAAATGTTGTACACATTTTTGACGATAATTTGTATATAACTTTGTTTGCTTTACCCATTGTCATATCAGACTCGTGCGACACGACGGGAATTTTGAGTAAGTAGGACGCAACGCACACAGGAAGCGAAACATATCCGCCTTTAGAGAAAACGACATCGGGCTTAATTTTTTTCAAAACCTTTTTAATTTTATGTACGCAAGAAAGAAGTTTGAAGGGAAGGGCAAGGTTGCATATCTTGCACGATTTATTCCTTTTGCAAGTTGGGATTTCGACAAATTTTATGTCGGGATAGTTCTTGACAAGTTCTTTTTCTATGCCGTCACCGCCTAGATAGTAGATTTCGTCAAAATGCTTTTTTAGTTCTGGAAGAAGGCTTAAATTGGGAATGACATGCCCGCCAGTCCCACCGCCAGTTAAAACGATTTTCATATAACTATTGTATGTAAATTGTTTAAATTTTAATCTAGCAATTTTTTAAAATTGGGTCTTTATTTTTTGTTTTTCGTGTGATATAATAGTGCTATGAAAAATATGTTGGGTTTAGCAAGTGGATATATTGTAGGGATTGTTTTAGGGTGCGCTTTTGTTGCTTCTCTTATCCTTTTTTGTGTTTTGGTGCCAGTAAAAGAATATTTTAAGTGCCTTTTTTCAAAATGTCATGTAAGTGCAATGGCGCTTCGTGCGATGAAAATGCGTAATTTGCCTTGCGGACTTATAACCGAGTGGTATATTTATTCTAAAAACGCGGGACTTAATCTTCAAATAAAGGATTTGGAGAACCATTATGGCTCGGGTGGCAACCTTCAAAATGTCGTAAGTGGGCTTGTTTACGCGCAAAATGCGAGCGTTGATTTGTCGTTTGATAGCGCAAAAACTCTTGACCTTGAAGGGCGTGATATTAAGGAAATTATTGAAGAATGTATTAAAATTACGACCTTTGAAACGGGGGCATTTAAGACTGTTTCATATGATAATAGGGAAATTCTTTTTAATGTTTCCATAAGTGTTAAAACGGGGCTTGATAGGCTTATCGGCGGAACAAAAGAAGACACCTTAATAGCAAGAGTTAAAGAAATTTTCATTTGTATGGTCGCGGAAGATATTGCAAAAGATGCGATAAAAAGTTGCGATATTTATGCCAAAAATGCTCAACTTAAAGGGCTTGATAATGACAGTTTTTATAAAATTGTCAGCATTGATGTCGTAAGCGTTGAACTTGGAAAAGATTACGAATATGAAAAGACTCTTGAAAATGACGAACATCAACAAAGACTTGAAATAATAGCCCTTCAAAAGGAAAAGGCACAAAAGGAACTTGACGAACAAAATTTGAAAAATAGGGCACAACAAGAACTTTTTGAAAAGGCAAAAGCGGAAAAAGAGATGTCACTTGATGTGATAAATAAGGTGAACGAAGGTAAAATTACAATGGTTGAGTACTATAAACTTCAAAACCTTATTGCTGATACTGAGATGAGAAAGTCGATTTTGAGTAGCCTTGATAGTGATAAAAAGACGGCAAAATAGGTAATAAAAGTTAAAACAATTCATAAATTTAGTTATGACAGACCTTTAAAGTTTTAGCAATCAATTATATTGCTTTTATATAAAATGAAGTAAAAAAGGAGCGCAAAATGGATGTTTGGATACTAATTTTAATAATTTGCATAGTTGTATTTGTGCTTACTTTTTGCATTCTTTATCATAAAAAAATAAGGACTTTTTTTAAGAAAATTGGTGGCGGACTAAAAGCATTTTTTGGACTTTTTAAAAGAAACAAAGTAAAACTAACAAAAGAACAAAAGAAAAATCGCGCGTCAAAAAGCGAAATGCAATCTAGGCCAGTCCTTCTTCTTCCAAACGCGACAGCAAAAAAGGAAGATAAAAAAGTAAGCGAAAATAGCGAAGAAAAGGGAACAGAAAAACCAAAGCCAAACGCAGTGGACATCGTAAAACTTGGCGGAAAATTTGTTGCTTCAAATAAAGATATTATCGAAGAGCAAAATTTTGAAAGCAAAAAGAAAGCAATGCAAGACGACTTTGAAAAATTCCTTGAAGAACTTGAAGCGGGTCAAAATGAAGAAGATGACTTAGACGACATCTTTGGGGAAGAACAAGAAAAAATTGAGCAAAATCAAGTTGTTGCAAAAGTAAAAAAGAACAATTCAGTTAAAGTAGACGGAGAAGATGTTGATTTGTCTAAACTTCCACCAAAAATTAGGCGACTTCTTTTGTCCGGAATGCTTGACAGAAAAGATGACGATTAAGGCATTTAAAAGCCATTTTGAATGATTAAAAGAGTTTTATCAATTAAGGTAAAACTTTTTTTTATGTTAATAATTTAATACCATACATTTTTTATCGCGAAAAGATTGTTTTTGAAATTAAGTATATTCCATCGTTTTTTTCAACAAATAAAAACTTCCGTTATCGGAAATTATTTTGCATAAAAAACACATAAAACTTCCGTTATCGGAACTTTAAGTGTAAAAATATGTTTGACAAATTTCCGATAGGGGAATAAAATATAGAAAAGGTGGTTTATAATGGATTTTATATCAGTTGCAGAAATTGCTAAAAAATGGGGCATAAGTGAGCGAATGGTTAGAAATTATTGTGCTCATGGTAGAATTCCTGGCTCTTTTTTAACTGGCAAAACATGGAATATTCCAAAAGATGCAATAAAGCCTGAAAAAGAGCGAAAAAAAATGTTTAGCGAAAATGAGTTGCTAAATACTTTAAAGGAACAAAAAAGTACAAAATTAAGTGGTGGAATTTATCATAAAACTCAGATTGAATTGACATATAATTCAAATCATATTGAAGGTAGCTCTCTAACTCATGACCAAACAAGATATATTTTTGAAACAAATACAATAGGCGTAGAGCAAGGCGCTCTCAATGTTGATGATGTGGTTGAAACGGCAAACCATTTTAAGTGCGTGGATTTCATTATAGATAACGCATTAAAAACGGTTTCTGAATCTATGATTAAAGAACTCCATTTTATTCTAAAAAATGGGACAAGTGACAGTAGAAAAGATTGGTTTAATGTGGGAGATTATAAAAAATATCCAAATGAAGTTGGGGGTAACGAGACTTGTTTGCCTGAAAATGTAAAAGAAGAGATGAAAAAACTTCTATCAATTTACAACGGCATAGAAAAAAAATCGTTTGAACAAATATTGGATTTTCACGCAAAGTTTGAGTCGATTCATCCTTTTCAAGACGGGAACGGACGCGTTGGGCGACTTATAATGTTTAAGGAGTGTCTGGCAAACAATATAGTGCCATTTATTATTGATGAAGCACATAAAATGTTTTATTATCGTGGGCTTAAAGAATGGAACGATGAAAAAGGTTATCTAATTGACACCTGCCTATCTTGCCAAGACAAATATAAATCGTGGTTGAACTATTTTAAGATTGGATATTGACAAATAGTTTATTATAAATTCTTGTTTTGGTTTTTAGTGGGGAGTCTTTGTAAAGGGTTTTAGGAGTTAAAACTAAGAATAAAGGAAAGTAAAAGAATAAATAGTTGAATTAAAAAGGGAACAAAAGTAAAATGGAATATAAAACTGTTACTTATGATACAATTTGCGAAGGGGATTTTGACGGGCTTAATATAAAGGTCGTTATTTTTGATTTTGATTACACTCTTTATCAAGGGCTTGAGTGGGGAAATGACTGGATTGAATATGTTTATTCGGGGCTTAGGCGAATGTTATCCTTTTTAACTGCGGACGAATATGAAAGACTATGCAAAAAATATGACATTAAAAGTGACCGCATATTTGAAAATGTTTGCAAGATGTTAAAAAATGAGAATTTGCCTTGCACGATAAAGGAATTCCGCGATTTTACGCAAACATTTAGATTTGAGACCGATTACAGAAAGGCGAGACTTTTTCCTCGCGACCTTCTTGAAAAATTAAAGAAAAAATATGCCTTATATGTTGTTTCAAGCACGGCAGAGAGTAAAATTCGTTTTGATTGCGAAAAAATGAATTTTGATTTAAGTCCTTTTAAAGGGGTTTATCAAAATAGGTTTGACGAAAATGATTTGTCTAAGGCGCTAGACTATAAAATGGTGGCGAAAAAGGAAAATGTAAAGAATAGCGAAGTCTTGGTCGTTGGAGACAGCGTCCAATATGACTTGGAACCCGCAAGGCGCCTTGGGATGCAAACTTTACTTATGTTAAATGTTTAAAA
>CAKVCH010000026.1 GCA_934725745.1 uncultured Clostridia bacterium
TGATAACTGTAATTACAAGCGCACTTAACTTTTTTTGGAGCAAATTTTGTAATGCCCCGACGCATCCACCCATAATAAAGGTCGACGATAAAAAAACGAAGAAAAACAAAAGGTATTTTTTAGTGTTATTGCCATTTGTCATAAATAAAGTAATTAAAACAGCACATAAAATTTTTATTGGAATCAAAAACCCAACCTTAATTCTAAAAAACGACAAAAGCAAGACAAAACCCGCCCCAAATAGTGAAACGAGCAATAATTTATACCATTTTGATTTTTCATTTATAGCAAAATTACTTATTGATAATAACATATAGTTAATTATTAAATTTTGTAAAATTGCATCTTCTATGTAAACTTGCATACTTAGATTTTATTATAAAAAAACTAGTCTCGAAAGTAAATAAAACTCTCAAAATGAAAAAATAAGACTAGTTTTGTAAAATAAAGTCGATTATAAAAAAACTACCCAAATGAGTTTAACAAATGGATAGTTTTTTTTTGATATATTCTAAAAATTTATAACAAAAATATAATTTAAAATCATATATTTATGTTAAAACTTGAAAACTTTACCTATTTCGTCTAAGTTTATCAAGGAATGCTGGAATTGTGGAAGCGTGTCCATCAACCTTTATACGAGATGTTGGTGCAACAGTAGGTTGTTCTGCAACTTGTGGTTCTGGCTCTTTTTCTTCCATATGGAAAGCGTCAAAATTCATTTTTGGAAGAGTCAATTCTTCTTCGTCAGTCTTTTGAACTGCTTGTTTTTGATTAAATCCAGTTGCAATGACCGTAATTTCAACTTGTTCACTAAGTGATTCGTCAACACCAGCGCCAAAAATAATGTTGCAATTAGAATCAACGACTTCTCTAACTAGTTCCGCTGCTTCATTTACTTCGTCAAGTGGCAAGTCAAGACCGCCCTTTACATTAAGAAGGATGCCAGTTGCACCTTCAATATTTGTTTCAAGGAGTGGACTTTGAACAGCTTGTCTAACGGCGTCAATTGTTTTGTTTTCGCCCTTTCCGCGCCCAATACCCATATGAGCGAGTCCTTTGTCTTTCATAATCGTTTTAACATCGGCGAAGTCAAGATTGATAAGACTTGGAGTAACAATAAGGTCAGAAATGCCTTGAATACCTTGACGCAAAACATCGTCCGCACAACGGAACGCTTCGACAATTGGAGTCCCTTTTGGAACGATTTTAAGCAATTTGTCGTTTGGAATGATAACAAGCGTATCGACAAACTTTTTCAAATTTGCAATACCTTTTTCTGCGTTTTCCATTCTCTTTTTGCCTTCAAAATTAAAAGGTTTTGTAACGACGGCAATGGTCAATATGTCAAGTTCTTTCGCAATTTGCGCGACAACTGGAGCGGCGCCAGTTCCTGTTCCGCCACCCATACCAGCCGTGATAAAAACAAGGTCACAACCTTTTAACATCTCGGTTATAACAGCCTTACTCTCTTCCGCTGCTTTTTGCCCAATTTCTGGGTCAGCACCAGCGCCAAGACCACGAGTCAATTTTTCCCCAATTTGTATACGATGAGTTGCCTTACTCATTAAAAGTGCTTGCTTGTCCGTGTTAATTGCAACAAATTCGGCACTTGTAACATTGGCGGCAACCATACGATTGACGGCGTTATTACCGCCCCCGCCGATACCTACGACTTTTATGTTTGCTACATGGCTGATACTATTTGCGTTATACATTTTTCCCTCCATTTTTTTAAACAAACTATGTTTAAACGCCTTTTATTTATAAAGAGTTTTTAGTACTAAAAAACACTTTTTAATAACAACTTTTATCCTTTCTATTGCTACAAGTTCATACATCTAATGATTTAAAGCATAATTTAAAACTGCCATTGATGATGAAAAATTCGTTTTTGATGTCAAACTGCTTGGGAGTGACACAATTTCCACATTCCTATTCAAACAATTCGCAAGGACATCCTTACCACCTTTTATAAAGGAAATTCCGCCACCTGTCAAATGAATCGGAATAAAGTCTGGAAAGTTATATGCCCAAGATGAAAAACATTGCTTAATTGCTTTCCCTATAACTTCAATTCTACTTTCAACAATTGCATTGGCAACCCGCATCGAAATTGGCACTAAATTATGGTTAATTAAGATGTCGTATGTATCATTTTCGTCTGGTTCAATTGTCAAAACAACTTTTTTAAGCAAATTTTCTGCCGAGTTAAAAGGTATCTTAAGGCAAGTGCACAAATCACCTGCAATATGCCCGCCCCCCATTGAAAAACTCGTAAGGTTAAGTAGCCCATTCCCACGAATAAGAGCCACAGTTGTTGTGATATACCCGCAATCTACCAAAAGTGCATATCTTTCCCTTTCGTCATCATCAAATAGGTATTGGCTTTGTGCGTAGACGCTTGAAACAAAATCAAAATTTTCCACTCCTGAACGAAGTAAAATCTTTGAAATTGTGCTTAGAAAGCCGTTTTCCGCAAGGACAAAAGACAAAAATGCTGAAATTTTACTGTCAACTTGTCCAAGAGGATTACTAACTTTGTTGTTTTCACCCAGCACAAAATAAATACTATCTTGGCTAATAACTGTGTGTGTTTTAACCTTCATTTCTGCAAGAGCGTACAAACTTTCAATGTCGCTTTCGGTAAACCTGCGTTGCTTTTCATAGGTCTTTGTAACATTCTTGCACGCACAAAAAGTAAATTCGGTCGGGACACCGACGACTAGACTTGTTATCTCTTTACCCAAAATTTTAGAGGCGCCAAGAATGCAAGACGAAATCGCCTTTTCAAGATTTTTAGGTTCAATAAACTCGCCGTCCATAAAGCCTTCATAATTCTCTTGATAGGTGCATCTTACATTTATGCTGTTATTAACATCTCTGCTACCTACTAGAATAGTGAGTTTTTGACTCCCAATATCTAATATTGCGACTTCCTTTTTTGCCATAACCCCCTCTATGCGCGTTTTACACACATAATCATTATAAATTTTAGGTTTTTTTGTGTCAAACATTTTAAGACAATTTATTTAAAATGAAACACAATCTTTTTATAAAAACGATTGAAAATCTATTTTAAAAATTCGCCGATTGACGGGACGCCGAAACCTTCTTCGTTTTTGTTGTGCGTCAAACTCTTGCAACCACGCAAAAGGCGAACCTTTAATTGGTCGGGAGTTATATATGGATATTTTGATACTATAATGCAACAAATACCCGCTATCATTGGAGTTGCAACGCTTGTTCCGCTCATTTTTACATAAAAATTGCCCGTGGTTTCGTCAAAACCCGCCCCCGTAATATCGACTGCGGGCGCTATCAAATCGGGTTTAAAATACATTCCAGCGGGGCCACGGGAAGAAAAAGACGCAATCTTAAAGTTTGCAAATTCAAAATTTTCATTTTCGTCTCTCTTGTCGTCAAATCCGCCTACTGTTATGATTTTGCTTGAAAACCCAGGTGCTTTTATCGTGTAATTTTCAGGTCCACTATTACCCGCTGCCGCGACAACCACAATGCCTAAATTCCATAAACTTTCCGCACCTACAACAAGTGGGTCATTTCTCCCAAGTGGGCTTGCGCCAAAAGACATACACACAACTCGAATGTTGTATTTTTTATGGTTGTCACTTATCCACTGCATTGCTTCTAAAATCTTATATGCGCCCGTTTCGCCACTATTATCAAGGGCTTTTATAGCAACAATTTTTGTTTTGGGCGATATTCCAGAATACTTTTTTGCACCCGCAACGCCGTTCCCACAAACAATGCTCGCAACATATGTCCCGTGTCCATTGTCATCATATGGAGCGGTTTTATTTGACACTAAGTCAACAAATTTAACGATTCTATTTTGTGGCACGCAAAAATCAAGGTGCGGATTTATCCCCGTATCTATAACTGCGACTGTTACATCTGCGCCCAAATTTTTATCTGCCACCTTATCAACATTCATTATTTTTTTTGCAACATTGACTTGCGTTGTGACTTTGGTTTGTTTTGCAATGAAGCCAACAACCGTTGTGCGCGCAAATTTGATAATTTGTTTTTGACTTAAACTTACGCCAATTGCACTAATAAATGGATATTCGTGATAAGGTTTGCCGAGTTTATTTATCTCTTCTTTTAACCTTCTAAAATTACTTCCATACACTACGCAATCGTTATCAGAATAAGCGGAGCTCGTTCTTACAATTTTTAGTAGTTCTGGACAAATTTTGTTATATATGTTAATCATCAATCTTCCTTATTAAGTTGTCTAAATAGGCTTTTTGAGAATCGTTTAAAAAGGGTGACAAAGACGCAATAGTGTTTTGCAACTTGTCGTGAGTGAGTTCGCCATTTTGAAGTTTATTTCTTGCTGTTGACAAAAATTCACTCATTAAGTCTTGCTCGGAATAATTTTTGTATTTATTATATAAGTCATTCACTTCATTTTTCGTCTTTTCATCAGTTGAAGCCGCGATAAAGTCCGCCTTATTTTTTAGGTCATTAAATTTTTCGTTTGGCTCTAATTTTTCATTTGAAAAATCCGACAAATTTCTCTTCATATTCACCCCTTTAAAGTTGTAAATATTTTATGAGAATGATATGTTTTATGTGAAATTTAAAAATTAGTAAAGAAATGTCACAACAAAACATAAATTAGATATATAATATGCTTGTTGTTTATATGTTAAAAAATAGGAATGAATATGAATAGTCGTTTTTCCAATCAAAAAAGAACATTACAAAATAACTTTGTTGAAATTGAGCCAAAAAATTTTGATTACATAAAAAGTATGTACCCTTCGATGATGCTTGACGAAAATAGAAAAATAGGTGCGCTGGGGCAAATTTCGCCCACACAAGAAAGAAACGCCCCAAATAGTAGCGAAAGTTCAAATAATATGCAAAACTTTGAATGTGCTCAATGTAATAAAAGAGATGATGAACCAAACAATACGAACACGACATCTCAAAGCAATGATATGTCAAATCTCCTAAATAATCTCACGCAAAGTAGCGGACAAAATAGTCCACTTTCTAACCTTTTGCCTCTTCTTTTATCAGGCAATTTAGGTGGCGGAAACCCCGATATAATGAATATTGTCACAAAATTACCCCAATTTCAGGGGCAAAATGGTGCCAATTTAATAAATATGCTTTCAAACATATCAAATAAAACGAATGAAAAACCTAGTAAAAATTTTGAAGAATATAAGGTTATAAAAGAGTTGGATTAGTTTTCTTAGAAAAATAACCATTGTTTTTATAAAAACTAGTAAAATAATTTTTGATACATGAAATTATTTTAAAATACCTTTAATATAATTTAAAAAAATTACCTACGAATTAAAAAAAGGAACATTACTAAATGGGGCGCTCCCAAAAAGTATGTTCCTTGTTTTTTTATAAATTTTTAGTCAAAACTATGCCGTAACTGTTTCTTGGGCTTGTTTAGAAGTGGCTTTTGTTCTCTTCTTTGGTTTTTTCTCGCCCATTGCATTTTCATATTCCTTTATAATGTTGTTGATTATTATAAGATTTTTAAAGACTATTGCGTGCTCAAAAAGTTTAAGATTAAGCCCAGAAAGTCTTTTCACCTTATCAATTCTATAATTTAAGGTGTTTCTGTGCATAAAAGTTTTCTCACTCGTCGTTGTTGTGTTGAGATTATTGTCAAAAAATGTATAAATCGTCTCCATAAGTTCTGGGTCATTCAAAATCAATTGAATGTTTGCGTGATTTATGACCTTTTTATATTGTTCGTAATTCTTTTCAGAAAAACAATTTATTAAGTTTTCGGGCGAAAACATCGACAAGACCTTCTCTTCTATCGTCGCGCCGTCATCAAAAGATAAATTACAAACAATCAATTTTTTTCTTCCCATTTTGTGTACTCCTTAGTTTTCTTCAATGCGTTCAATAACACCATATTTTATATAAGCAATTTTAGTTGCGATACTTTTTGCAAGTTCTTCCGACGATGTTGCAATAATAACAAGTGTCGACTTATTTATAAATTGCTTTTTAAAAATCTTCATAAGTTCTTTAATTTCTTCTGGTTTTAACTCTTCAAAAATATTGTCAATCAAGCAAATTTCGAGTTTTCTAAAAGAAAGTCGTGCAATTGAAACAAGATATTTTTCAAAATTTGTTAATTTACAAATTGGAACATCTTTTATGCTTTCCAATCTAAAATCGATAATTGCGTTGTTGATTTTATCTTCAATAACAGCCTTATCGGTCCCGCGCACTTCCAAAACATACTTTAAATTGTCATAAACAGTCTTTTTTTCAAAGAAAATAGTCTTGTATGGCAAAAGGCCAAGCGAAACATCTGTCGAATAATCGACTTTTTCAAGCGGAATATCTTTTATATACACTTCGCCCTTATCAATTTTCTCTAATCCCGACAAGATACGCAAAATACACGTTTTCCCGCTATCTTTTGGCCCACAAAGCGCGACGACTTCCCCTTTATCGGCTGATAAAGATACATTTGTCAATGCATAATACTCTTTGGTATATTTTAAAAAAACATTTACTAACGAAATCATATTACACATTATACATTGACTTTTAAAAAAAACAAAGTCTTTTTAAGACATTTCTTTTTTTATAGAAAAAATTTGTATTTTGCAAAAAAAATTATATAAAAATAAATGACACGCGCTAAAAATTTATGATATACTTTTTCTAGTTTGAGATGCAAAGTTATTTAGAGCATCAAATTGGAACAATAAAAGGAAAACATATTAAATGGATTTATTTGATAAATGTAGAGAATTTACTATCGTTGACGAACTTATAAAAAAGGATATTTATCCTTATTTTCACGCACTTGAAACAAAGCAAGATACGGAAGTTGTTATGGAAGGCAAAAATGAAATAATGCTAGGCTCCAACAACTACCTTGGGCTTACCTGCCACCCAGAAATAATCGAAGCGGGCAAAAAAGCGCTTGAAGAATTTGGGTCGGGTTGTTCTGGGTCGAGATTTTTAAACGGAACAACAAAACTTCACCTTGCTCTTGAAAAAGAAATAGCTGAATTTTTACATAAAGAAGGTTGCGTCACTTTTAGTACGGGATTTCAAACAAATCTTGGTATTATAAGCACCATTGTCGGTAGAAATGACTACATTATTGGCGATAAGGAAAACCACGCAAGTATTTACGACGGATGCAAGTTAAGTTATACAAAGAAGTTGCTTCGATATAATCATAGCGATATGGAAGACCTTGAAAGACAACTCGCGTCAATTCCACTTGATAGCGGAAAGCTTATCGTTACTGACGGCATTTTCAGTATGGGGGGCGACATTTGTAAACTCCCTGACATTGTAAGACTTGCTAAAAAATATAATGCAAGAGTTATGGTCGACGACGCACACGCTTTGGGTGTTATTGGCGAAGGCGGACGCGGTACAGCATCTCATTTTGGTCTTGAAGATGAAGTCGACATTATTATGGGTACTTTCTCTAAAAGTCTTGCATCTGTTGGTGGGTATATGGTTGCAAGTAAAGAAGTTTGCAACTATGTAAAGCACACTTCCCGTCCATATGTTTTTTGTGCGTCTATCACTCCTTGTAGTGTTCAATGCGCAAGAAAAGCGCTTGAAATTATTAAAAGAGAGCCTGAAAGGACAAAAAGACTTAAAGATATTGCCAACCTTGCAAGGCGTCGCTTTAAAGAAAAAGGCGTCGACATAAGAGATAGCGAAGCGCCAATCATTCCTATCAATACATACGAC
>CAKVCH010000027.1 GCA_934725745.1 uncultured Clostridia bacterium
GATGAGTTGAAGAAATGTGTTTTTTTGCTTTTAGGTCGCACCTATAAAATAAAAATATGGTGAATGTAGCTCAGTTGGCTAGAGCGCCAGATTGTGGCTCTGGAGGTCGTGGGTTCGAGTCCCATCTTTCACCCCAGTTATAAAAGGACATCTATATAGGTGTTCTTTTTTCTTCCTTTTCTATGTATATTTTAAGAAAAACAAATTAAACTATGATTAAAGGGGGATAAAAAATGAAGATTGCTAATTTTATTGCTTGGATTGTGCTACTTGTTGGCGCACTAAACTGGGGATTGGTGGCTATTTTTAACTGGAACTTAGTCTCCGCTATCACTGGTGGTGTGGCAGTCATCGCGACAATTATCTATTGTCTTGTAGCGGTTGCGGGCATTTGGCTTTTGATTGTTCCATTTATCGACAGAGGCAGAATTTCTCTTTGGGACTAAAATCTAAATGAGAATATAAATTTGAGCATCTTACTCAAAATTTTACTATTATAGGATTAAAAAAAATTTGAGTTAAAAAACTTCGAAGATTTGTAGTCTTCGAAGTTTTTTATAGTAGGAGTGCAATAACAATATATATTCTTTACTTGGGGTAGAATATTCTTTATTTTCTTTTGTGTTTAATAATTTCTATTAAAGCAATATGCAAATAATTCCGCCCTTGCCTTCATTGACGATTCGACCTAATGTTTTGCGCATTTTCTTTTGGGCTTCTAGTGGCATTTGAACAATTTTCTTGTTTAGACCTTCGTTTACAAGGCTATGCAAACTTTTGCCAAACATATTTGTTTCCCAAAGCCCTTTTGGATTGCTTTCAAATTCTTTTAAAAGATATTTGACGATGTCTTCACTTTGTTGCTCGCTTCCAACAACTGGGCAAATTTCTGTGTTTACATCAACTTTCATAATGTGTAAACTTGGCGCGCTTGCTTTAAGTCGTACGCCGTAACGCGAACCTTGTTTAACAATCTCTGGCTCTTCAAGTCGCATTTCTTCCATTTTTGGGCTCACAACCCCGTAGCCGTCTTTTTCGACTTGCTCTAGGGCTTCCTTCACCTTGTCATACTCAGTTTTCGCATATGCAAGAGTTTTGATATAGGAAATTAGTTCAAAATCACTTCCAATTTGTTGCCCGCATTCACTTGACAAAACCTTATAGAAAAGGTCTTGTTTAGGCTCAATTTCAAGATAAGCAACACCTTCGCCCATATTGATATTTGATAGTTTAATTGGCTCAAAATTAGCGGAATTGTTAAATAAGTTTTCAACAGAACTAATTTCCCCTACCTTAGTTGCATCGTTAACTAAAAGTTTGCTCTCGGTCACAATTTCTTGAATAAGGTCATTATCAAAAGGCAAAACTTGCAACCATTTTGGCATTTTGACACGCAAAGAATAAAGTGGAAATTCATTTAGAAGGTTAACAAAAATATTGCCAATATCCTTTTCATTTAGATTTGCAACATCAATTGCAAGCACTGGGACATTGTAATTTGCTTTCATCGTTTCAACCAAAATCGTTGTTGCTTTATCGTTTGGCTTTGCAGTGTTTAAAACGACTACAAAAGGTTTCCCCGTGTTTTTCAATTCGTCAATTGTTTGGCTCTCTGCTTTAATGTAGTTTTCTCTTTCAAGTTCGCCAAAAGTTCCGTCCGTTGTAACAACGACAGCAACTGTCGAGTGGTCTTTTATAACCTTTCGAGTTCCTATTTCCGCTGCTGTTTCAAATGGAAGTGGCTCATCGCTCCAAGGCGTGTTAATAAGCCTTGGTTTGTTATTTTCAACTAAGCCTTCTGCACCATTTACAGTATATCCGACACAATCTACAAGTCTAACTTTTAAGTCAATATTATAGTTAATTTTGATTTTGACTGCATCTTTTGGAACAAACCTAGGTTGTGTTGTCATAATTGTTTTTCCGTCTGCACTTTGTGGTAATTCATCTATCGTGCGAGTTTTGTCAAATTCATTCTCGATGTTTGGCAAAACCATTTTATTTACAAAATTTGTTATAAAAGTAGATTTTCCAGAACGAACAGGTCCCACGACACCGAGATAAATGTCCCCGCCCGTGCGTTTTGAAATATCTTCATAAATTTTATACGAATCCATATTTTCCTCCAACAAATTCGATATACCAAAATATATGCCCTTAATATTTTGGTTATGCAAATTTTTGTCAAAAAAAGAGAAAAATATGTCTAACTAATATATAGCATTTAGAGCAAAAAAATATATTGCGCTAATAAACGATTGTCACCTTTCTTTATAGATAATTTGTAACGGCAAAAAAATTTAGCACACAAAAAGTAGAATATAAAAAAGGTTAGTTGTAAAAAACTAACCAATTTCTTTTTGTTTTATCTGTTCCTTTTCCGCTTTTGACTGTCTTTTCCCTATTTTATGCAGTTTGTCGCGAAAATTGATTTTATTTTCTTTTCCAATAAGCAACCTAAATATGTTTTGTCTATGTGCAAAAAACACCAGACAAAAGATGGCAAAAAGCAATAAACTTAAAACGATATTTCCCGAACCGTTTAATATTCCAAGCGTATATGCTTCAACAATAGTAAAAAGCGTTACCATTAAAAATGATACTAAGGATGCATAATCAAAAAGTAGCAAGAATATAAACCCGCCGACAAAGATTATAAGTCCTAGAAGTGGATTTGCCACACAAAACATTCCGTAGCATACAGCAGCGCCTTTTCCACCTTTAAAATGATAAAATACAGGAAAAATATTCCCGACAAGCGCCGATAACCCGCCCGTAAAAAGCCCAATGTACGCATTTAAGCCACCACTTAGACCGCCAAAAAGGTAAAATCCACAAAGTGCTGGAATAATGCCTTTCAACATATCAAGACAAAGTGTCAAGAGTCCAATTCCAAAGCCAAGATTTCGTAGCATATTCATTGTACCAGGGTTCCCGCTTCCCGACTTAGAAATGTCATAGTGCTTTGCACGGCTAATTATTCTTGCAAAAAAGATGTTGCCAATTAGATAAGAGCCTATAATTAAAACTACAAATTTCCACCATTCCATATCTATAATTCTTCCTTATCTGAACGACTTTTAATCACAAGATTTATTGGCGTTCCGCTAAAATCAACCGCTTTTCGTATAGTGTTTTCTAAATATCTTTCATATGAAAAGTGCATAAGATTTTTGTCGTTAACAAAAATTACAATTGTTGGTGGATTTACGCCCGTTTGTGTCGCGTATAAAATTTTCAATCTTTGTCCATTTTTGCTTGGTGGTTGTTTAAGGTTTATTGCCGATTGAATAATGTCATTTAATTGCCCAGTCGAAATTCTTTTATTTGCGTTGCCAATAATTCTTTCAACTTCTTCCATAATTTTACTGACGCGTTGTCCTGTTTTAACGGATATAAAAACTGGAACATAATAATCCATAAATTTGAGTTCTTCATCAAGTTGTTTTTTGAAAACATTTATTGTTTTGTCATCCTTGTTTTCAATCAAATCCCACTTATTCAAAACAACCAAGTTTGGTTTCTTTTGGTCGTGAACAAAACCCGCGACCTTTATGTCTTGCTCAGTGATTCCGTCTGCTATATCAATCATCGTGATAACAATATCGGCTCTTTTTATCGCTTCTATTGTCCTAAGAACGCTGTATCTTTCAATACTTGCGTCTTCAATCGCAGACTTTTTTCTAAGCCCTGCTGTATCAATTAAAACATAATCCTTGCCATTATATCTAAACGGAGAATCAATCGCGTCACGCGTTGTCCCAGCGATTTTACTGACAACCAGCCTTTCTTCGCCTAAAAGTTTATTTGTAAGGCTACTTTTGCCAGCATTTGGTTTGCCGACGATTGCGATTTTAACCGCATTTGTGTTTTCTTGTAAATCCAAATTATGTGATTTTAGGCAATTGACAACTTCATCAAGAAGGTCGCCAAGTCCCTTGCTTTGTTCACTTGAAATCGGATAAACATACTTAAAACCTAGTTCGTAAAAGTCGTATAAATTTTCCATTTCAAAGTTGTCGAGTTTATTAACAACTAGAATAATGTCTTTTCTCGTCCTTTTCATAAGGTAGTCAGCAACTTGTCTATCTGCGCCACACAAGCCTGTTTTGCCGTCAACAAAAAAGAGAATTACATCTGCGAGATCAATCGCAATTTGTGCTTGATTAAAAATGTTTTTTTCTATTTCGCCTTTGCTATCAAAGTCAAGACCGCCCGTGTCAACGAGTGTAAAAAAACTGCCACACCATTCCGCGTCGCCATATATTCTATCTCTTGTGACCCCTGCTATGTCGTCAACAATACTAATGCGTCTTCCACAAATTTTATTGAAAAATGTACTTTTGCCGACATTTGGTCTTCCTACAATTGCTACCAAAGGTTTCATGTTTCACCAACTTTTACAATTGCATTTTAACATATACAACCAATTTAATCAATGTTTTTGACCACACATTTTTTGCAATTTTTTGAGCAGTTTAGGCACATCCCGCGAGAGCGCGCCATTTTGAACGATTTTATTAGAATATATAGAACAAAAACAGCAACCATTGCAGAAATTAATATTTTGCTTATCAAAGCTCCCGTTCCTAGTTGATAAATCACAAAGCATATCGAGTATGCAACAATAAATTGAACGATACAAGTTAATATGGTTAATTTCCAGCCGATTTCCTTTTTAAGCACTGCAATTGTAGAAATGCAAGGCATATATAAAAGGCTAAAAATCATCATAACAACCGCCGTTAAAGGAGAAAAGTTTATCGCAAATCCACTAGCCAAAAAACTTGCACCCAGTTGTCTTTCAAAATTTGTTGAATTTGGAACATTGTTTATAATTGCCATGGTTCCGACAACCATTTCCTTTGCCATAATTCCGACAAGCAAACTTACAACGATTCCCCAGTTATCAAGACCGATTGGTCGGAAAACAATAGCAAGCGCTTTGCCTATTGTTTCCAGCATACTAGTCGCCGTCCGAACGGTCGGTATGTATTCAAATTTAAAACTGAAATTTTGTAAAATCCAAACTATGACACTAAAAGAAAGAAGTATCGTTGCTACTTTAACTACAAATTGTTTTATGTTTTGCCAAATAGTTATCATTATTTGCTTAAAACTTGGCATTCTATAAGGTGGAAATTCAAGGATGAAAGACCTTTCTCCGCTTTTTAAATAGTTTTTACTTAGTAGATTTGAAATAAGAAGCCCAACGATGACGCCTAATAAATAGAGCCCAATTATAATAAAAATGTTCCCTTTGCTAAAAAACGCGCCACCGATCACGGCATAAATAGGAAGTTTTGCACTGCAACTCATATATGGACTTATCATTGCGGTCTTTATTTTTGTGTTTTTGTCTTCTATATTTCGCGCGGTCAAAACCGCAGTTGTTGTACATCCAAAACTCATTAAAATTGTAAAAATGCTTTTTCCACTAAGTCCAAATTTATAAAAAATGTCTTCAAATGAAAATGCAAGACGCGACATATATCCACTATCTTCAAGAATGGACAAAAATAAAAATAGAAGCACAATTTGTGGGATAAAACTTAATAACCCGCCAACACCACCAATTATTCCCGTTGAAAACAGCCCAATTATCCATGCAGGAGCATTGATTTTATAAAGTAAACTCGTTATCGGGTCACCAATCAATTTATCAATAATTATTTTTAGCCATTCTGATAACATCGCACCCAGTGACGAAAAAGTTATATAAAAAATCAAAAATAAAATTGCAAGAAAAATTGGCAAACAAAGAAATTTATTTAAAACAAATTTATCTGCTTTAAATTTGCCGTAGACTACATTGCTTTGTTTTATAACGCATTGTGTCAAAATTTTTTCTATAAAATTGTAACGATATTTCGCAATTATGGTTAAATAGTCGTCTTTTAGTACAATTTCATCGATTTTTTTCTTTTGAATGTCGGTTAATCCGACTTTTTCGATAATTTTTTCATCCTGTTCAAGGATTTTTATAGCAATAAATTCCTTTCTACAATTAAATTGACTTAATTGTGAGGGCGACAAAATAGATATAATGTCATTTATAGGCAGTTTTTTCTCATAATCAAGAATTAAATTGCTCGCAGACATAATTTTGGAAAAATTTTCTTTTAAATCAAATACATTTTTCTTTAATAGAACATCATTTTTTATGACTTTTAAATCAAGCAATTTTGACAATTTATCATAATCATATTCTTTGCCGTTTCTCTTAATTTCATTGTCAAAATTTATAAGGATTGTGGGTTTTAAGCCCGCTTCAATTAGTTGTAAAGTTAAGTACAAGTTGCGTTCTAATATGTTGGCGTCACAAATATTTATAACCTTTGCGTCACTTGACAATAGATAATCAATCGCCACTTGTTCTTCAAAACTGAAACTTGTCATTGAATATAGCCCTGGCAAATCAATAACCCCAATTTCGCGTCCTTCGACTTTGATAATTTTTTCCTTTTTGTCGACCGTAACGCCGTGCCAGTTGCCAGTATGTTCAAAACTTTTTGTTAACTTATTATATAAGGTTGTTTTCCCCACATTTGGGTTTCCAACCAAAACAATTTGTTCTATACTCATTTTATCACCATAATTTTTTCGACTTCTTTTCGTTTTAAAGCGAGAACAAAATGTCGAATTTCAAGCAAAAAAACGCCACGCAATGTCGACTTTTTAAGTATTTCAACTGTTGTATCTACAAACCCCAAATCAAGCAATCGCCTTTTTATTTTGTTACTTCCAGCAATTGATTTGATTTTATATTTAACACCAGTTTCACCACTGGATAAAGAAAAAAGATTGTCCATACTAAATAAATATGAACAATCTAAAATATATATTAAAATTATTTTTATAAAGTTTATCCTAGTCTTAAAGCCGATTTAACATATATAAATATGTTTAAAAGATAAAAATTTTTGTAAAACGCATTTTTATTTGAAAGCAATTTGATTGTGATTTGTGCTACAAAACATATTATTGCATATCGTTAATGAAATTTATAAATGTTGTTAAATCTTTAAACTTTCTATAAACGGCGGCAAAGCGGACATATGATATTTCATCAATCTTTTTAAGTCTATCCATAACCATTTCACCTATTTTAGCGCTTTCAATTTCTTGTACGAGCGAGTTACTTATTTGTTTTTCAATTTCGCTTGCAATTTCGTCGATTTGGCTCATTGAAACTGGGCGCTTTTCGCACGATTTGATTATTCCGCGTTTAATTTTTTGTACATCAAACGCTTGCCTTGACCCGTCACTTTTTATCACCAATACAGGCGTACTTTCAATCATTTCATATGTAGTAAA
>CAKVCH010000028.1 GCA_934725745.1 uncultured Clostridia bacterium
TATCATTTTTATGCAGAAAATAACATATTCATTATTTTTCACAGAAGCACCTCCCATATTTGATATTTTTTGTAATATAGTAACTATTTAAACTTCCATCGTCTTTTAATGCACTAATTCCAGAAATTCTACTTGCAGTAAACGATATAATGTCATAAAGCCCAAAATCCAAATGTTCATTTTCGCCACTAAGTGTTATGGATATTTTTCCACGCAACTCCGTAATTTTACCGCTTTCTTGGGTGATTTTTGCGTCAGTTAAAGTTATGTAGGCTTGCTTTTGTGACATTTTTTTCAATGCTTCAATTTTACCTACAACAACCATATTATCAAGCGTACTAAATGTGTCATCTTGATAATTTTTAATAAAAACAAATGAATAAGCCGATAAAAAAATAAAGAAACAAGTTGCAAACGCAAAAAATTTATATTTTTCTCTAAAAAACAACAGATATAAAAAAGCGATTGGCACAATGAGCATAAAAGAGTAATATAGGCTTTTATTCATCAAAAATCCCATATGGACGCAAAACAAGCCTAAGATAAATATGTAAAAAACCGTACGCAAATTTACAATCTTTTTAATCATCTTTCACTCTTCAAAAAACAAAGATGTTTTTTATATTAAAAACAATTGTGCTTAAGTAAAACCCAAACTCAACTAAAATAATCTTACAACATTTTACAAAAAGTGTCAAAATATTCTTTTTAAACATTTTCTCATTATTTTGAATGCTTTTGAAAGTTTTTCACTTTGTTTAATATTACTAGCGCAACGCTAATGATATTGACTCTAGGTCAATGATATTACCCACTTCATTCATAATTTTCTTAAATTGAGTCATCATTTTGCGTTAGTAAAATATATTTGCATAACAATATCATTCCAAAATAATTTATTTAAATCATAATGTTCAACTTCATAAAATAATTTATTTAAACCATAATTTCCAACTTCATTGCAAACAAAAAGAAAAGCCTTTTCGACTTTTCTTTTTGTTCTTGGTACCACCAATGGGATTCGAACCCATATTACCGGCGTGAGAGGCCAGCGTACTAACCCTTATACTATGATGGCTCAATTTTTACTTTTTCATTCTATCAAATATTTTTTAAAAAATCAATAGATTTAGGAAAGATTTTTTTCTTAAAATTTTCTATCCTTTTATTCAAAAATTTGACTATTTTTAAAAATCAGGGTTAAGTTATATTAAAAAATTTTTGAATGAAATTTGAATAAGTTTAAAAAATGAAATTGGACGTGCATATTTATTATTTTTAAAAAATACATTTTAGTAAATTGATTTTTGATTATAAAAAATGATGTTTTTTATGAAAAATTAAAATTGGCACTAAATTTGACCATTTTCTACCCTAAAATTGTGCCAATTTACAAAAAAAAATTAAAAAAATTAAAAATTTTTATAAAAATTGTTTGGCTTATTTATTTTTTTAGTCTATAATCAAAGTGAATATTTATAAAAGAAAAGGTATAAAAATGAATAAATTTGTTTTTGCACCAAGAAGATGCGTGATTTCAAACAACGAAATACAAAGTGTTGTTGCGTACATTCCTTACCCTGCCGAAGTTCAAGGAAAGCACGAAGTTGAAGGAAATTTTGTGTATGAGGTGAAGTTCGCAAAAACGAATTCTAAGCCAAACAAAAAGATTAAAGCATTGAATTATGACATCGTTGACCATATTTTTGATAATGTCGACGACTGCATTATATGTTGCCAAAATGTAAACAAAGTAATTTGGGACGCTTTTGTCTATAATTGCAATTATGACGAATATGAGCGTGACATTGAAAAAATAAACGATTACTTGATTGGAAAAAAAGACCAAAAAGAAGTCGAAAGATGTATGTAATTTTATAATATTTAATTAAGCAAAACACCTTTTCTCCTATTTATGAAAGTAATAAACTTTTTTTATATGTCAAAAAAAAGGTTTCTACCCTTTAAAATTTCTTTTAATACCCTTAATACATACAAAAACAAGTCGCAGTTCGCGACTTGTTTTTGTATCATCAAAAAAAAGTTTTTTAGCAACTTTTCCGTATAAGTGACATCAGTTTAACTTTAAAATTATAAATCAACTTTGATGTGAACATCTTTTAGTTGTTTATCCGTAACTGTGCTTGGCGCGCCCATAAGTGGGTCTTGTGCTGATTTGTTCATTGGGAAAGCCATAACTTCCTTTATACTTGTTTCATCACACAAGAACATAAGCAATCTATCAAATCCAATAGCAGCGCCAGCGTGAGGTGGAGCGCCAAATTTAAACGCGTTAAACAATGCTGGGAATTTTTCTTCAACCGTTTCTCTTGGGTAGCCCGCAAGCCTAAACGCTTCAACCATAATATCTCTACTGTGGTTTCTCACTGCCCCGCTTGCAAGCTCGACGCCGTTCAAAACAAGGTCGTATTGGAAAGCTAAAATATCAAAAGGATTCATTTCTTTTAACGAACTCATCCCACCTTGTGGATATGTGAATGGATTATGAGCAAATGCAACATTGCCGTCATCATCTTTTTCGTAAAAAGGAAAATCGACAATAAAGCAAGGTTTAAAGCAAGATTTGTCAATCAAATTCAATTTTTCACCAAGTTCATTTCTAAGAAGTCCAGTCAATTTCATTGCTTTTTCTTTGTCAGCATCACAAACAATAAACAATGTATCTCCCGCTTCAAGTCCTGCAATAGTTTTTAAATTATTTAGGTCTTTTTCATCAAAATATTTTGATGCTGGGCCCGACAAACTTTCGCCGTCAAACTTTAAATACACAAGTCCGCCCGCACCTTGAAGTTTTATAAAATCAGTCAATCCGTCAAAGAATCTTCTGCCCATTTCATTTGCTTTTGCCTTTAAAGCATAAATGTGCTTGCCGTTTAAAACTGTGAAAGTATGATGCGTAAAAGGTTCTGTCAAACAAATAAGTTTCAATGGATTTCTAAGGTCTGGCTTATCTGAGCCATACATAGCCATTGAGTCATTATATTTGATTCTAACAAAAGGTGGCTTGTCCACTTGAAGAGTTGTAAAATGAGTAAGCGTGTTATACAAAATTGTCTGCAAAACTTCCAAAATATCTTCTTGTGACAAGAAACTCCCTTCAAAGTCGATTTGATAGAACTCTGTTGGGCTTCTATCTGCACGCGCGTCTTCATCTCTAAAACAAGGTGCAATTTGGAAATATCTTGTAAAACCACTTATCATAAGAAGTTGTTTGAAAATTTGTGGGCTTTGTGGAAGCGCATAAAATTGACCTGGATTGATTCTACTTGGAACTAGGTAGTCCCTCGCGCCTTCTGGGCTAGATGATGTCAAAATTGGAGTTTGGACTTCAACAAATTCGAGTTCATTCATTTGTTCTCTTATAAATTTTAGCAAATCAGCCCTAAGCAAAATATTTTTATAGTTTTGCTCATTTCTAAGGTCAATATATCGATATTTCAACCTTGTATTTTCGTTTTGTTCCCTTGCCCTTACGATTTCAAAAGGCAAAGTCTCTTCGCAAGCGCCAAGAACTTCAAGTGTTTTTGCGACAACTTCAATCTCGCCAGTTGCCATATCGTGATTGATGTTTTTTTCGCCCCTAGACCTAACCGTTCCCGAGATAGTGACAGTGCTTTCTCTTGTCAAATTTTGTGTCAAACTGTCATCTTCAATAAAAACTTGCACAACACCCGTTTGGTCGCGCAAAGTCAAGAAGGTCAAACTTCCCATTTTTCTAATATTGTTGACCCAGCCTGCAATTTTAACTTCTGCCCCGATGTGCTTGCTAGATAACTTTCCGCACATATGGGAACGATACAAATTATTCTTTAAACTAACCATTTTTGTCCCTTTTTTACTAGTTTTGTATGTAAAATATTTATTTTGTAAAATTGTGATAGTTTTTATGTTCCCTATCAAAAACATAAAACTTTTGTTCTGTTTTTTGACTAGTCACACAATTTGTTCGTCGCAAAATACTACATATTTTCTTTCAATTTTACAAAGTTTACGCTATTATTATAACTTTTTGATTTGTTTTTGTAAACACAAAATTCCTAATTTTACTAATTTTTTTATTAAATTATCACCTTCCATTACACTTTTTTGACCTTTAAGAATGTAAAAGCGTGTGATTTTTAGTGCAAAATGACAAAAATTTTATTGGGTATTGTAATTTTTATTACTTTATAGTAAAATATAATCAACAAAAGGGGAAAAATTTATGTCAGACAAAAAACCAATGGGAAAAGTTAAACGCGGGCTACTCGTTAGCGCACCACTCGTCGTCGGAATGGCAATTGCTGTTTATGTTTGGGGCGGAAACATTTTAAAAAGCGAGAGCCCTAAAAAATCAATAGTTAAAATCGTTAAACTTGAAAATAAGGCTGAAGAAAACACTTCAAATACAAAAACGCCTTCCATTCTTAGTTATGGCGAAAAAATTGTTTTGGAAAATGGTGGCAAAAAAGTCGAGTTTAATCAAATCGACGAGCAAGAAAAGGAAAATCCTTTTGAAGACCTTTCGAGTATGAGCCCAAGCAAAAAAGCGGTCAATAGATATAAATATGAAGACATATTTAATATCAAAAAAGTAGACACAAAATCTTTTGAAGGTTCTAAAATTACTTCCCCACTTCAAGATAAAGAGCAAGAATCTTCAAGTAAGCAAATAGTTAAAAAAGATAATTGGACGCTTGATGTTAAGGTTTCCACAAAAAATAAAGACGGAAATCCAAATGATAAACAAGTAAATATTGGGCTTGATTTTAATTTTTAATGGTTGTCAATAAAAAATAGTGAAATATTTGTTAGTGCAAAGTGACAAAGAAAATATTTCAATATTGACAAATTGGCTTGTTTGAGATATAATTTTGACATAAAATAAAAGTTTGAGTTTTAAAAGGGGTATTTTAAAATGAAAGAAGAAAAAATGAAATCATATGACAGATATACTTATGATAAAAAGAGACAAATTAAAAAGGCTATTATAAAAACAACAATAGTTGTTGTTGCTGTGGCTAATTTAGCGTTAGCATCTTTTAGCCTTTACACTTCAAAAAACAGTGCTGAAAAAGTCGAAAATAAAAAGCCAGCAGTAGAACTTACTCAAAACGAGCAAGTGCAATTTGTTGCGCCTACAAAACTTGTTATGGAACAAAAAAACACTGATATGGAAGTTATTGGGCATATGCAAGCAATGACTGACAGCGTCAAAGACGAAGTCAAAAATCAAAGCGAAAAGACTTCTGCGGAAATTTCAAGTCTTAAAGAAAATGTCTCTTCTTATGCATCACAAGTTGAAGAAAACAATGCTAAGATTGACGAACTTGGCAAAAATGTTGACGCACTTCATAGCGACGTCTCTTCCCTTGGCGACAATGTAAGCAAAATTGATAATAAAGTTGAAGAATATCAATCGTCAGTCGATAGCAAGGTCGCTGAAGCAGTTAAAAAGATTGAAGAAAACAGAAAGATTGAACTTGAATCTAAACAAGCGCAAGAAGAAACACAAGAAGTTGTTGCAGAAGAACCAACTACCCCAGTTGAAGCAAGCGTTGAAATAAAGGAAGAAACACAAGATGTCGGCGAACTTAGTGATGATACCTATTCAAATGGTGGCTTTACTTTTAATTTCGGTGACAAAAACCAAGAAAATAATGAAACTGACTTAGAAACCTCTTCAGTTGAAATAGAAAACCCTATTGATGTTGAAGAAAATGTAGAAGTTGAACAACCAACAGAAGAAACTGTCGAAGAAACAACCCCTGTTGTCGAAGAAACAGCACCAGAAGTTAGTAATGAAGCAAAAGTAGCAGTCGATGAAAAATCAAAACTTGCGTCGGTCACTGTTGGTCATTTTAAGAGAGAATCAAGTTCAACTCACGCAGTCGACACAGGAGTTTCATACAAAGATAACACATTGACAGCGGCGGCACTTTATAACAACATTATCACAACAAAAGAAAATGGCAAAGAAGTCAGTTCTCTTGGACTCTATGGTGGAGTTGCTTATTCAAATGGCAATTTAAAAACAAATTCTGTCGACCTAACAGCAGGCGCGATGTATAAAACAAAATCTGACAAAGGGCTTGTCACTTCTCTTGGTGGACAATTCACATCTTCAATCAACCCTAAGGCAGAAATTTCTCCAACAATAGAAATTAACGCTGGACTTGGTAACATCAAAGTTGGCAAAAACGCAACACTTGACATTAACGCAGGATTTATGGCTGGTGGTTCAAATAGCGACAATTCCCCATCTGGAAAAGTTACGGGAAGAATCTCTTGGGGTTCAAACCCATCACAACTAAATGATAGCGTTAGACTTTATGAAATGAATGATAAAATTAACAGTGTTATTGAAAATGCAACTGCTAACAACAAAAAATTCGCAGGCAAAACAAATGTGACGCCTACCCCTACTCCTGATAATCCAGACCCAACTCCAGACAATCCAGACATTCCAAATCCACCTACACCAGACAAAGGTGCGCTCACACCAAGTACTGACCACCCAGAAACACCAGAATTTAACTTCTAATATTTGGGATTCCTTATATGCTAAATGAAAATGAATATCATCATTTTAACGGCATTAAAAAATTGATTGCTTGAAAGGATTATTAAGTTTATAAAAGACAAAAAATCTCGGTTAAACACCGAGATTTTTTTGCACAATAAACCAAAAACAAAAGCCTTTTATTTTTTGTATTTTACAAAAGTCATTTTATAAGCAAATGAGAGTAACTTTTCCTAAAAAAAACAATAATTCGTACAAATTTTTAAAAATTTACTATTAACCTTTTCTATTTTGCAAATAGTCGTTAACGGCAAGTTTTACATGTTCGTAAGTTAGACCGCCTTGAATGTAAAGAACATAAGGAATTGTTAGTGGGCTGTCGCAACTAAGTTCTATTGTACTTCCTTGGACAAAACAGCCCGCCGCCATAACGACATCGTGCGTGTACCCTGCCATTGGCGCTGGGATTGGAGTTACATAACTGTCAACTGGCGAATAATGTTGCACTGACCCGCAGAACGAAACAAGGTCATCTTTGTCTTCAAAATAGACGCTACGAACGATGTCCGCCATTGTGTCACTTTCGTCGACAAGTTTATATCCAAGATTTTTCATAACACGACCAATAAGCATCGACCCTTTTTTTGCTTGCAAAACAGTATGTGGTGACATAAAAAGTCCTTGATAAATGAGCCTATATCCGCCTTCAAAAGAGCCGACTTCTGTTTTAATTGATGGAGAAGTAAATCTTCCTGCGATAAGGTCAATA
>CAKVCH010000029.1 GCA_934725745.1 uncultured Clostridia bacterium
ATTTTTGAGAATGTCAAATAAAAATCTCAAATATTGATACAATTTTAATATGAGACAATTAAAATTTTGCGAAAATTTGCAACGCATAAGAAGGGAAATGGGTCTGTCACAAAAGCAACTTGCGGAAAAGCTAAGCACGACGGTAAAGACGATTTCGCATTGGGAAACGGGCTACTCCGAGCCGTCCCTATCCCAACTAACCGACCTACTCTCCATTCTCGAAACCACCTTCGACGACTTAATGTTTTAATTTCAAGGCATAAAAAAAATTAAACCATACCACGAAATAAAAAGTCAAGACCACCAATTTACTGGTGGTCTTATTTTCACAAAAAAAGACTGCCAAATGGCAGTCACTTACTGGATTTTCGATTTCTCGAATTACCAATGGCAACTTTCGTTGCCTTTATTTTAGTAACCTATTAAGCTTTGGTATGGTATAAGTTACTTTATTATTTTAACAAAAGAATATTACAAAGTCAACGATTTGAATAAAATAAAAAATATTTTTTTAAATAAAAGCCAAAAAAAGATGCTTTTAAAACCATAAATAAAAAGATTTTTGATGCAAAATCGGCAATTAAACAGATAAAAATGCACATCAAAAAGGTACCTTAAACAGTTGAGAAAGCGTTTAACAAAACCAAAGTTACTTATTTAAAGCAAATAAACTGCTTTTTATTCGTCAAGCAATAGTCTTTTAGACAATTAAGCTCAAATTCAAATTCTAGGCGTGTAAAGACAGTTTTTGAAGGGTCTTCTTCTCCTAAAAGGTGCAAAATATGACGACTTTTGACAGTCTTTAACGCGTCAACAAAAAGTGGATTTTGAAGAAGAGAGACATAAAGTTCGTCGACCAAATTTTCATATTCCTTGCTGTCTCTTTTATACGCTTTCCCCCAAAAATACACTCTTTTATCTGCCGTCCAATCATAGTCTTGTCCCGCCTTAATGTTGTTTGAGTCAAGTCCACTAAGCGAAAAAACAAGTTTTTGCGCCCTTTTATTTCTAAATTTTATTCCTTGGAAAAAACTTTCCACCGAATGCAGAATGTGCCCTTTAAAATAAAATTTGTATGGAAAAAGATTGGACAAAATTTTAGGAAGCGCGCCGTGGAGTTTGTATCCAACATTGACAAACCTTTCCGTTTCGCCCACGAAATCACTTTCGTCATTTTCTCTAACGCACACGCCGTCGCAAAAATATTTTTCGCCCACCTTTTTTACTTCCTTTTGACGAAAAACATAATTTCTTTTAAAATTTTGAAACCTTTTAAGTTCTTTTCTAATTTTTAAATCTAACAACAAATTTCTCATAATTAAAAATAGTTTATCATAAAAGGTCAATTGCTCAAAACATTTATACATTTTTATTTATTTATCTAACTTTAAAAACTCGTTACCTATAAAAACTATCTACTAAAAATGCAACCAAAAAAACTATTTTCATTTTAAAAAGTTGTGCTATAATAAATGTGATGAAGAAATTATTTTTATATATCCACGGCAAAGGTGGAAGTTACAAGGAAGAAGAGATTTTTCAAAATTATATTTTAAACGCGGATGTCGTGGGCGTCGATTATGACGATTATAGACCTTGGATAACAAGGGATGTTATTTTAAAAAGTTATCTCAAACTTGCGCCCCAATACGACGAAGTAAATGTAATAGCAAATAGCATTGGCGCCTATTTTTCAATGTTAGCGCTTAGTGGACAAGACATTAAAAGTGCTTATTTTATATCGCCCGTTTTGGATATGGAAAGGCTTATTTTAGATATGATGTCGTGGGCAAATATAACTGAAAGCGAGTTAGAAAAAAGAAAAGAAATTCCGACTGATTTTGGTGAGACTTTATCGTTTGAATATTTGACTTATGTAAAAAACAATCCTTTAAAGTGGGACATAAAGACATATATTTTGTATGGTGAAAGGGATTCTCTTATCCCTTTTGAAACAGTGCGTAATTACATAAAAAATCACGACGCAAATCTCACTATTATGAAAGGTGGCGAACACTATTTTCACACGCAAAAACAGTTAGACTGTCTTAAAAATTGGCTAAAAGCAAATGTTTAAAGGATAAAAGGAAGAAAAAATGGAATTTGAAGTATACGCGACGACAAATTTTGGGTCAGAAAATGTCCCCGAAAAATTTAACAAAATGGGCGGAGAACTTGCAGGCATTTGCTATATGTCTGGCACATTAAAAGATGTTATAAGTAAGCCCGAAGCAAAGACATTAAGGCGCGCCGAAATGGTCAAAGAAAACCGCCACCACAGCGTTTTTGACCACGAGTACATAACTCTTTATTTGCAAGATGTCCCAAAGATGTTTGCAATGCTTTTAAACAACGAAAAAGCCTACACAACAAGCGAAAAAAGCGCCCGCTACACAAAAATGGCGGTTAAAGGCATTGAACTTGACCTATTTGTCAAATGGAAAGAAATTTTTGTTAAACTGATAAAGGATAAATATGGTGATGTTCCATATTTTGATAACAAGCGCGTGGAAAAACTTGCACAAGAAAACGCAAGATATTTTATGTCCGTTTATACTGACACTTCCCTTGCTTACACGACATCTTTTAGGCAACTAAACTACTTATATACTTGGCTAAAAAACATCGACAAACACCCTAGCCCACTTGTTAGAAAACTTAAAACTACCGCCGATTGCTTTTGCGACTTTCTTGAAAAAGAGCACCTAGTAGATAAGAAAATAGCAGATTTAGCGGACGAACGCGGATTTAGTTTAATCGCTAAAAAGGACCGCGTCGAGTATTTTGGAGATGTTTACTCGACAAAATATCTAGGGTCTTTTGCTGAACTTGCGCAAGCACAAAGGCATAGAACGCTTAATTATGAAATGAGAGAACTAGATAAAAAGTCCTACTACATTCCAAAAATCATTCAAAATGACGACTTTTTAAAATCAAAGTGGATTGAAGATATGGTAAAGGTGGAAGATTTGACGCCACAAGGACAACTTGTGCAAATTTACGAGCGCGGGACGCCTGAAAACTTTATTTTAAAAATGAAAGAGCGTCTTTGCACTTGCGCACAACTTGAAATTAACGACCAAACAAAAGAGACGCTTCAAAAATACATTGATAATACGACCGATTTTGATATTAAAACAACTCTTGAAAAATACAACAAAGGCGCGCGTTGCACAAGCGGATTTAAGTGCAACACTCCTTGTGGGTTTAAGGAAGGTATCACTCTTGAAAGAGAGATTTAGAATTGTCGCCAACTAAAAACAAATAAATAGTTGTAACCTAAAAAAGTCAAAAAAATATGGGCTTCCTAAAATCATCACCAATATCCAATTTATAAAACAACTGAAAACAAATCATAAAAATGATAAGCGCTATAAAAACTTCTTAAATAGTAGAAAAAATATAATTTTTGAAATGGGCGCTAACATCCAAGTTAAAACAAATCATAGAAATGATATAGTCAATTTAAGATTATAAATAGATGCAATTGCTATATTGCCGTAACAAAAAAACAATAAATATGCAAAAAGTATACAAACTTTCACAGAACTAAAAACAAGGCAAAGAGTTTTAATCTTGCCTTGTTTTTTTTATTGCAAAAAGCCTTGAATGATTGTTTCTTCGGCTTCTTCTTTGCTTAGTCCCAAAGTCATAAGTTTGATTTGTTGTTGCTCGGAAATTTTACCTATCGACGCTTCGTGCGTAAGTAGCGCGTCTTTGTGCTTTGCAACAATTTTTGGAGTGGAAGTAATTTGGGCTTTGTCGCTTAAAATTCCGTCACATTCAACATGCCCAAAACACTCGTTTTCTCCCACGACATTGCTGACAAACTCTTGCACGCTCTTCCCTTGTGCGACAGCACGCGAGACCACATCGGTCTTAGAATTTTTGCCCTTCAACTCGACATCAAATTGAGTTTTGACTCTTTCGCTATTTTGCGTCAGTAAACTTTCCTTTATTATAAGGCTCGACTTGTCACCCACAACGGCGGTCGTTGTTCTTGTACTATTTGTGACGCCACCGAGTTGAATCATCTCCATTTCAAGTTTGGAATTTTTGCCAATGTATGCAACGGTCACAGGGTCGAGATTTCTTTCAGAATTTTTCTTCCCCACGCCCAAATGCTTTTCTACATATCTAACATGCGAATTGTTGCCCACATGGAATGTGTGAATGCCGTTATGCGACGACATTTTGTCCCCGCTATTGTGAACCCCACACCCCGCAACAATCAAAACATCGCAGTCATCGCCCACATAAAAATCGTTATAAACCTTATCTTGCATTCCGACAGCGTTTAAAATAACTGGGATGTGCACGCTTTTGTTCTTTGTTCCCTCTTTAATGATAATGTCTATGCCGTCTTTGTCTTTTTTGGAAACAATATTTATCTCATCCGTAACGGCGCGTCCTTCCAACTTGCCATTTTTTCTAATATTGTACGCCCCTTGTGGAACGCCGTGCAAATCGGCTATTTTTTCAAGTAGCATTTTATCAATTTTATCCATTTTGCACCTCGCTTAATTTCCCGCAAGTTTGATTTTCAAGAAGTGGTTGCATTTCATTGAAACCACCTTCACCTTCAATTTTCCCGCGTTTAAGTAAAATTACTTTATTTGCAATTTCAATAAGACGCTTTTGGTGGCTAATAACAATATATGTTTTTTGCTCGCTTTCAAAAAGCCTAACCAGCGCGTCAAAACTCCACAAGTCAATCCCCGCTTCTGGCTCGTCACAAATGTTGATTTGACTGTTTTTGGCAAGAAGAACGGCAAGTTCAATGCGCTTTAATTCTCCGCCCGACAACTTGTTATCCACTTCGCGAGAAATGTACTCTCTTGCGCAAAGCCCCACGCGCGACAAGTACTCACACGCACTAGGAATACTATTTTTTGTCCCGCTTGCAATGTCGATAAGGTCTTTTACTGTAAGCCCTTTAAAAGTCGTTGGTTGTTGGAACGCATAGCCAAATCCCATTTTGGCGCGCTCTGTAATTGAAAGATTTGTAATTTCTTTCCCGTCCCAAAAAATTTGTCCACTTGTTGGCTTTAAAATGCCCATTAAAATTTTAGCAAGCGTCGATTTTCCGCTCCCGTTGGGACCCGTTATAACTAAAAGTTGCCCGTCAGGCACGACAAACGAAACTTCATCCAAAATGCGTTTTGTTTGCCCGTCTTGCACAACTTCATATACTAGATTTTTTACTTCTAACATTTAGTCTCCTTTTACACCTAATTAAACCACAACGCCCCAAAAAAAGCAAGCACACGAGAAAAGTTTATTGATATTGGTAACAATTATCCTTTTAATAAAGACATTATCCTTTTAATAAAGACATTATCCTTGCGACATCTTATCTAAACATTTGACAACTTTTTTTATCTTTTATACAATGATGTTATGAAATTTGAGTTAAACAAAAAAATGTAGTTTAAGTTTTTTTTAAAAAATGCCCTTTTAAAAACATTTTTGTAGTTTAATTCAGCGGGCGTCAAAGTTACGCAAAAAAAGGAGAAAATAAAAATGGATGAAGATGAAGAACTTAATTATCGCTATGACACACAACTTTTGATTGATGGAAAAGATTTGGACGACGAAAAGATTAGAGATTATTTTAACACAAAATTCGTCGGCGACTGTTTGCTCGTTGTTGGGGATAGCGAACTAATTAAAATTCACTATCACACAAATGAGCCTTGGAAAGTGCTTGAATACTGCTCAACTTTGGGCGAAATTTACGACATTGTTGTCGAAGATATGTTCCGTCAAGCAAAAGGACTTATGGGCTAACTTTGTTATCCACAAGACATACATAAATTGTGAATAATTTTAACGAAAAAAGTCGAGTTATTAAACTCGGCTTTTTCTTAATTTGATTTGATGAAAAATTTTTTTATTTTTAAAATATTTTTAGTATATAGCCTAAATCTCTCTCTTGTGGATAAATAAACTTATTCTGCAGTTGTTGCCTCAGTATTGTGTTTAGTGACTTTTACATCTGTTGTGTTTGTGATTTCTGCTTTGTATATCGAAGTGTCATTTTTATGATAATAACCAACTGCGTCCGCATTTGCACTTATGAATGTTCCGCCAGAGATATTAACACTTGGGTTTCCGCCTGGATAATCACAGCAAACATCAATAACAAGTGCGTCTCCCGTTGAATAGCAACCGTTGCCATATTTTACAAACGCTTTTTTCTCGCCAGTTGCTTTCAGTGTTCCGCCAGAAATAGTGGTTGTTCCACTTTTAACATAGATAGCAGTTTCGCCTTGGACAAGCCCACCTGAAATGTTTAACTTATCGGTGTTTGGCATATAAATTCCGACATCTCCGCCCACGACTTCCGCGCCTTCTAAGATGCTAATTGTAACTTGACCATTTTCCGCGTTTCCGTTTCCAGAAACGCGGCGGTCTTTTCCGCTAACATTGATAATTGCGCCATTGACAGCAACAATAGCACATTTATCGTCATGATTTCCAAGATTTCCAATGACTTCAAATCCTTTTTCAACAGTGAGTTTACCGTTATCTAGCCAAAAACCATTTTGTTGTGCTTCAAGTTTTCCGTTTAAAACTGTCAATTTACCACCATTTTTAACTTGAAAACCTGAAACTGGAGATGTTGCAGTAAAGCCACCAAAGTCAATTGTTAATTCTTTATTATCAATAAATACATATTTATTACTTGGCATCGATGTTTCAAAAGTAACATCTTTCAAAAGATAAATTGTGGAACCACTTTCTGCATTCTCAACTGCATCTTTAATCTTTTCATACGCTTTAAAAGCGTCGCCAGTTTTGACTTTAACTGTCATTGTGCTTTCCACTTCTCCGCAAATGCAAATATGACTTTCCGCGTCAAAAGAGTGTGCTGCTTCGTCATATTTTTCATTACAACCCGCGACCTTGCAACCGTGCCAGTGATTTTCAGCGTCACTAAGCCAAGTGTCATTTGCAACTTCGTGTTTTTCATATCCGCATACATCGCAAATATTTGTTTTAGGGTTAATTGTGTGGTCGGCTTCGTCGAATTTTTCTTCGCAATCTTCTACTACACAAGTGTGCCAGTGCTTTAAGTCGTTAGACGACCATTCCGTCACAGCCTTATGCTCCACCCCGCAGGCAGTCAC
>CAKVCH010000030.1 GCA_934725745.1 uncultured Clostridia bacterium
TGCCAATTCCGACACCGTCGGCGGAGTAGCAATTGTGGAGTAGTAAATTATAACAATTTTCAGTTTTACCTGCCCTTGTAAGGGAAGGTGTCAACGAAGTTGACGGAAGGGTAGTCCAACTGGAAATACTACTTGACTATAATTTAGAAAGTAAAATGGTTTTACTACCCCCTCGGTCTCTACGAGACCACTCCCCCTTACAATGGGGAGTAGGTATAAAATAGATTATTCTCCTTGCCATAGGGCGAGCCAATAAATTAAACTAATTTCGGTTTTTGCTCCCCCTTGTAAGGGGGAGTACCCCGAAGGGGGGAGGGGGTAGTCCAACAAATATCACTACTTGACTATAATTAAATAGGCAAACCAATCTTATTAAAAGGAGTATGATTATGTCCGACATAGTAAATATAAACATAGTTGAAGACAAATCCGTTCAAAGGGCGATGGAGCGCAAGGCAAGTGATTTGCTCAAAAAGTACGAGAAGAAGAGAAAAGTTAACGAAAACTTTTTAAAAGAGCCAAAGAGTGTTGCGGGCAAGGTTGCGCAAGTTGTTGTGTGTGCATTGAGCGGGATTTTGGTTGCGCTTACGCTACTTTTGGGTGTAATGGTGCTAAACAGTCGCGTGCAAAATGTACCAGCGTCTTTTATGGGGTATTCCAAATTTACGCTTGTATCGGCGAGTATGTCAAATGACGGTTTTAATGTTGGTGACAGTGTTGTGACAAGGAGTGTTAACACGAAAACCATTAAAAGGGGCGACAAAATAGCTTTTTATGTGTGGGGTGGGAGTTATACTAAATTTGACATCAATAGTTGCATTAAAATAAAGGATGAAGATGTCAGCGCGACATCTTATGACCGCTCAATTGCGACTTTTTTGGGGTTTAGGAGTGAAGAAATTAAGCAAGCGTCGAATGCAAATTCTATGCTTGTATTCCATAAAGTGCGCGACATATATGAAGACGACAACGGGGTAAGGTGGTTTAAGACTTATGGGTCGTCCAACCTTCAAGACGACGCTTATATGGTGTCTGAAAATGTAGTTTTAGGGATTCACACGGATTCGGGGTTCGCAAAATCAATTGCGGGTTTGTCGGAGACTGTTTCGTCACCAGCGGTGGCGCTTGGGTTACTTGTGCCGATGATTTTATTAGGACTGACCATTTTTTATGATGTTGCAAGGGAACTTCAAATTAGGAAATTGCAACTTGATTGTATAGAAGAAAAGCGTAAGATAACCGACCCTATTTGCATAAAGAACAATGTTGGGTTGTATATGGACAAGCGTTCAAAATATAAGATTTTGGCGCAAGCCGACCCAGACGATAGGCTAGAATACATTAAACTTCTTTGGGCTGACGGGACTGCACCTAATAGTGTGCAAAAGTATTGTTTGAGAAAGGAAATGCTCCTTAGGAACAACCGCCGACTACTTGAAGTTAATAGGGAATGCCAAGAGCGCTTTAAGCGTGGCGACGACCCAACCGCCATAGCGGAATATTATACGCAAGAGAAATCAAAGCTTGAATCCGCTCAGCGCACCTTACAGCGTCTCCCAAAAGATTTAGCAAAGTGAGTTAAAGAAATGACAAGGTTCTATTTCGATGTAAACGAAAAAGAAAAGCCATAAGACTTTTCTTTTTCATTTACTTGGCAGGGGAAGAAGGATTCGAACCCTCATCGATGGTTTTGGAGACCATAGCTCTACCCTTGAACTATTCCCCTTTATAAGGTTGTTTTTAATTTACCTAAACATTATATTTAAAATGGTACATATTGTCAATCATTTATATGTTTTTTCTCTTACATTTCAAAAAAATTTTCATTTTATCGAACAAATGTTTGACAAGTTTATTTTCTTGTGTTATATATAACATAGAAAAAGTATATAGGAGAATATTTGTATGGTGCGAGAAAAAATTGATACAAAATTAGAAAAAGTTTATGATTGCATAAAGACAAGCGTCATACAATTTGGTTATCCACCAACTGTGCGTGAACTTATGAAAGAACTTAATGTCAATTCAACTTCGACCATTAGTTATTATTTGAAAAAACTCGAAGATTTGGGACAAATAAGGCGCGGTGAAGGCAAAAATAGAAGTATTGAACTTGTTGGGTTTGAGCATATCCAAGATAGCGGACGAACAAAAAAAGTTGCCCTTTTAGGCGATGTGTCGGCGGGGCAACCGATTTTTGCATTTTCGAATTATGACGAAGTTTATGATTTGCCCGTTGACCTTTTTAACCTTCCAAGTGTTGACTGCTTTATGCTCACAATTAAGGGCGATAGTATGATTAAAGCGGGGATTTTTGATAAAGACAAGGTCATTGTGAGAAAACAAAGTTTTGCTGATAACGGCGAAATTATTGTTGCAATGATAGACGGCAGTGCGACTGTCAAAAGATATTTTAACGACGGGTCAATTATTCGTCTTATGCCCGAAAATGACAACTATTCACCAATTTTATCAAATGAAGTTATTATTTTAGGCAAAGTCGTTGGGCTTATAAGAAAGTATTAAAATATTTTAGCATTTTGCTTGTATTATTTAAAATATTAGGTTGTGATTTTGCAAAAAAGGTGATTGACGCGTCAATTACAACTTTAATTGATTATGTCAAAAAGCATCAATATTTACGAATAAATATTGAATTTTTTATAAAAAAGTCCTTACATTTAAGTAAAGACTTTTTAAATTTTTTCATCTTTGTCGCGAAGTTTGACAATGTTTGCAACGCTTTTGCGTGCGTCTTCGCTTATCGCGGCGTAGTGCTTTTTTGTCGTATTTACATCTCTATGGCCTAAGACATCTGCAACAATATAAATATCGCCTGTTTGCCTATACAAATTTGTACCATATGTGCTTCTTAATTTGTGTGGGGTAATATGTTTTAATGGAACGCTTCCGCTTGCGTATTTTTTTACAAGTTGTTCGACTGCGCGGACGCCAATTCTTTTGTTTTGAAGAGACAAAAATAGGGCATTTTCGTTCGGCGCGACATTTTCGTTGTTCAATCTTTCTTCTAAATAGTCCTTTAACGCGTCTGCCACTTCGTCTGAAAAGTAGAGAATGACTTGATTTCCGCCTTTTCTTGTAATTTTAAAACCGTTTGTGTCAAAATCAATGTCGTCAATGTTAATCCCGACGCATTCGCTCACACGGATACCAGTTCCAAGTAAAAGAGTTAAAATCGCGACATCGCGTTTTTTTGTGAGTCTGTTGTAGGAGTTTTGTCTTTTTGAAAAACCTTCTGGACTTTCGGCGTTGTTGAGAAGTTTAACAACTTCGTCGACTTCGAGCCTTATAATTTCTTTGTCTCTTATTTTTGGCGTGTCGATTTTTGTCGAAACATTTTGGGGAAGTTTATCTTTCTTATAAAAATATTTTAGTAAACTTCTAACTGCACACAACTTTCGCGCTTTACTTGTCGCTCCATTTTGATGATTTTTGTCGTTTTTATCATAACTTGACAAATAATTTAAAAAAAGTTCTAAGTCCGTCATGCTTAATTTCGCTAAGTCGTCAAGCGTGAGATCGTGAGCGGATATTTCTATAAAATTTTCGCACTCGTGAGTTAAAAAATCAAAAAAGATTTTTAAGTCCTGTGTATAGCCAAGGCGGGTAAGGGGGGTTGTTCTGTTTTCGATACCCGCAATAAACTCGTAGCAAAAATACGGCAAAGTTGACAAGTTGTGCATAATTTGCCTTTGATTTTTTGCATTTCGTTCTTTAAAATAGTCATTTTTCTTGTTTATATTTTCCATTTCACAAATATTTTAGCAATTGACGACAAAATTTGCAAACAAAAGTTGACTAGTTTTGCGTGACTATTGTATAATAAAATGATTTTAAGGAGAAAAAAATGATTTCTATTGAACTTATTAAAAACAACTCAAAAAAAATAGAAGAATTATTGCTTAAAAAAGGATGTGAAGTTGATTTTGCGCCTGTTATTGCGTGGGACGAAGAAAGAAGGAGAATTATTGGCGAAGTTGAAGCATTAAAGGCTAAGAAAAACAAAGTAAGTGCTGAAATTCCAAAACTCAAAAAAGAAGGACACGACACATCTGCTATTTTTGAAGAAATGAAAGTTCTCGGTTCTCAAATCGAAAATTTGGATAAAAAACTTGCCGATGTTGAAAAGAAAATTTACGACTTCTTAATTGTTTTGCCAAATGTTCCAGACGAAGATTTGCTCGGTGGGGGAAAGGAAAACAATAGAGTTATAAGACAAGGGAACAAAAAGCCAGAATTTAACTTTAAAATAAAAAATCATGTTGATTTGTGCGTTGATTTGGGGCTTATCGACTACGATAGGGGCGTTAAACTCGCTGGGAACGGCGCGTGGATTTACCGTGGGGTTGGCGCGCAACTTGAATGGGCGCTTCTCAATTTCTTTGTTGAAGAACATCTTAAAGACGGTTATGAGTTTATTTTGCCACCACATATGCTCGCATATGAATGTGGCGTTGGTTCGGGGCAATTCCCAAAATTTGTCGATGAAGTTTATTGGATTGACAAAAAGGACGAAAAATCAAAATTTTTATTGCCAACTGCTGAAACTGTGCTTGTTAATATGTACAAAAATGAGATTATTCCACAAGAAAAGTTGCCTATGAAATTTTTTGCTTACACGCCTTGCTATCGTAGGGAAGCGGGAAGTTATAGACAAGAAGAGCGCGGAATGATTCGTGGGCACCAATTCAATAAAATAGAAATGGTTCAATATACAACGCCTGAAAATAGCGGAAAAGCTTTTGAAGAGTTGGTCGAAAAGGCAGAGCGACTTGTAAGTAAACTTGGATTGCATTATCAAGTTTCAAAACTTGCGGCGGGTGATTGCTCGGCTTCTATGAAAAGAACATATGATATTGAAGTCTGGATTCCAAGTATGGGGATTTATAAGGAAGTTTCGTCAGCTTCTAACGCTGGAGACTATCAAGCAAGGAGAAATAATACGCGTTATAGAGATTCCGAGACTAAAAAGACCGATTTTGTTCATACTTTAAATGCTAGCGGTCTTGCTACATCGAGACTTCTTCCTGCTATTGTGGAACAATTCCAAAATGCAGACGGAAGTGTTACAGTTCCAGAAGTTTTAAGAAAATATATGGGCGGGCTTGAAGTAATTAGACCTGTTCAAAAATAAGAAAATTGCGATGGAAAGAAGTTTAATAGAAAAATTTGCAAATAAAGTTGATAAAACAAAAGTGCAGGAATTTTATATGACTGCACTTTCTATCGTTACATCCGCTCTTGACGAAATCTGTGAAAATGCCGAGTATAAGGACCTTTTTACACCAGAAACAACAAGAATTTTTCCTATGGGCGATTACACAAATGAAACATTTATAGACGAGAGCGGGGAACTTGAAATTGTTATTGCATCGCATAACTCACAACTGATTTTCAATAATTCTTCTTTTTTGAAAAATCTTTCTAAGGCAAAATCGAAAAAACAACGAGAAAATGTATCAAATATAGGCACATTAGACAAATTTTCAATAGATTTTTCTAATATTTTGGCAACACATTTTAATCCGACTACTTATATTTTGCTGAATAATGATGGAATTAAAATTTTATGTTTGCAAGAATATGGCTTTAAAATTTTAATTCGTCTAGCGACTTTTAATGACCTAGATGATAAAGCGCTTTTAAATTTTTGGGACCCACTGCAAAAAAAGATTCGTCCTATTGATTTGTTTACTTATAACGAAAATATGGAGGAAAAAGATGCCCGCACAAAAGGGAATTATAAAAAACTTATCCGTATTTTTAAAAATATTCGAAAAACAATCCTTGTGAACAAATGGGCTATGGGAAGCGATTTAAATAAGTATTTTATTGAACTTATTGTGTACAATATTCCAGACTCTCTTATGCTTGACGAAAACATAGTTGAGTGCTTTTGTAAGTCGGTTAATTTTTTAGAAAACTGTGATGTCTTATCCTTTGTTTCCTTTGATGGGAACGCATTAAATACATTTAGTTTTGCAAAATTAACTTATTCTCGTGTGTTAAACTATATCCATTATATGACAAAATTACTATAATTAAAAATCTTTCCGAAGTGAAAGATTTTTTAATGCTATGCAAACTATCGCAACTTAATACTATGCAAAATAATAAGTAGTATTTGAGCAAGTTATTCTTACAGAAATACAATCAAGTGCTATGCAATAATCGTTATAATAATCAAGAGATATTCTTTTTAAATTTATAAGAATCACTTTTATAAAATTTATAAAGATAGAGTTTTTTTATAAAAAGGTCAGGTCAGTACTATGCAAACTTTTTTTGCCACAAGTACTATGCAAAAATTTAGGAAAAAAAGTACTTTGCAAGATTAACTCTTGTTGTGCGGTTTAGATTAAATGGTTTCTTAAAATTAAAAAATATGTCAAATAAACTGATAGATAATTTGTTGTAGATTTTGACGAATTTTTCATTGAAAATTGAGACACTGTGAGACAGAATAAATTAAAGTTGCAAACCTATTTTGTGTTAAATTTTGGATGATAAAAGGGCCAGAAATATTTACAAATATAATTGAGTTAAAACGCTGTGAGACAGAATTTGTAAAAATAAATGAGAGATTATTCATTGGAATTCTTGTAGAATTTATCAAAATCTCTAAAATAAAAAAGACAGAAAATTCTGTCTAAAATATGAGTGATATACTTTTAATAAAAAAATACTTAAATTAAAAGCAACTACAAAAGAAATTTCAATTCAACTGAAAAAAAACTTATAAAAAAGCAAAAAATTGTGTTTTTGGCACCATTATACGGCTAACTATTCGTAAAACTATGCTTTTGCGAATAGTTTATATGAGGCTATTTTGTACAATTTTGTTATATAATGTGATAGAGATTTCTATATGTGTTGGCAAATAATGTTCCCTACTGTAAAAATCTAGTATATGTTTTTGTTAAAAATTTACTAATTTTCAAGTAGTTATTATAGTTAGAGAGATTTTTATTTAGAAATAGAGTCCACGCTAGCCATTTTTCTGCAATTTTTAGTGTAAAACCTTACAATTGTTTTATAT
>CAKVCH010000031.1 GCA_934725745.1 uncultured Clostridia bacterium
GTACAAGGTAGAATCAAGAGAGCAAACAAAAGAGCCGTTAGAAGTCTGTTTTTAATTTTTTTCATTTTTATTCTCCTTTTTTTTGTTTTGAATTTATAGGCTCACCCTGCCACAAGAGAAACCAAGACGAACCCTAAATTCATTTATTTATTTTGAGTTTAATATGTAGTGCATATCAAACTTAAAACCCTTTAAAAGAACACCTTACTTTATAACTATTATATGTCTATATGTGTCTTTTAAACTCAATGACATTTCAATCATTGACATAGCCATTATATAGGAAAAACTCCTATATGTCAAGGAAATTATAGAACATATTTCTATAATACTTTCCGAAGTCATTACAAGGCGTATTTTCCTTTTAAATAGCGAAGAGTAGCGATTTTTGAAGATTATAATTAAGTAAATTTTAGTTGCTTTTCGACAAAATTTGACAAAAATAGTCAAAATATTTTTTTTGAGTGTAAACAACCTATTTCAATGTTGAAAGTTTCTTTGCGTTTTAAGTAACTATGCAACGGGCAAAAACAACAAAGACTTTTTGTGTAGCGTTTTTAAAAAAGGAAATAAATCTTGTAAAGACCTAAGACAAAAGGAGAAAATATGGAAAAGAACGAAAATTTAAGCATAGCAAAAATGGTAGGAAAAAATTTAAAACACGCTAGGCGCTCAAAAGGAATTTCACAATCGGTCATTGCTAAAGAACTTAACAAATATCAATCCGATTACAGCGACTATGAAACTGGGCAAATCGAACTCGACTATCAAAAAATCGTCTATCTATGTAAGCGTTTTGACATCACGCCAAACGACCTTTTTGATTTTAAGTACTAAATAACCCTTTATTTATTTAATTTAACCTATTAAATTAAACTCACAAAAAAGGCTCTAAAAAGTCATATCCGCCACCTTATAAAGTCTAGAAAAGAAAAAAACAATAAAAAAGTTGTTTTTGATTTTTTTATGCAAAAGCGACTTTCAATTTCCCTATTTTTAATTTTGACCAATAAAAATGTTTACAAATAGGTTTAAAATGACTAAAATAGTGGGTATGAGAGTAATTGCTGGAAAGTTTAGGGGGATAGTTATTCCTTCCCCAAAAGAAGAAATTGTAAAACCAACGCTAGATAGAGTTAAAGAAAATTTGTTTAACATTATTCAATTTCGTCTGCAAGACGCAACCGTACTTGACCTATTTTGTGGGAGCGGGGCTCTTGGAATTGAGAGCCTTAGCCGAGGTGCAAAAGAAGTGCACTTTGTTGACAACAACAAACAAAACATCGCGAATTTAAAGAAATTTTTGGATAAAATTAAGGCGGACGGCTATTTTTTGCATAACTTAGACTACTACGACGCACTAAAAAGTTTTGAAGAAAACACATTTGATATAATTTTTATCGACCCACCTTATGACTCGGGGCTGGCTGAAATTGCAATACAAAAGATTTTACGATTTAACCTTTTAAAGGAAAATGGGATAATTGTTTGGGAACATCCAAGAAGTCTTCAAAACAACAAATTTCTTCAAAAGGTTTATGATTCAAGAAACTATGGGACGGTTACTCTTGATTTTATAAAAAAGTAATTTGGATATAAAACGCTTTAAATATAAAAAAAGTTTGAATAAACTACCCACTGATAATTAGACAAAATAACTTTACAATAATTTAAGTAATAAAAAGCCTAATAAAAGCTACATTATAAAAAATTTGACAAAACAAAAGGAAAAAATAAAATGCTAGAAAATAGATATGATTACAAGAGCAAAGAAAAGAAATGGCAAGATTTTTGGCAAGAAAACGGCATTTATAAATTTGATGAAAAATCAAATAAGCCTGTTTTTTCTATCGACTCGCCACCGCCAACAGTGAGCGGAAAAATTCATATGGGGCACATTTTTAGTTACAACCAAGCAGAATTTATCGCAAGATACAAAAGGGCGTGCGGATATAACGTTTTCTATCCTTTTGGGTTTGACGACAACGGGCTTCCAACCGAACTTTTGGTTGAAAAAGAGCGCGGAATAAAAGCATACACCGTTGATAGAGAAGATTTCCGCAAAATGTGCGAAGAGACCGCTTTAAAATATGAGAATGATTTTAAAAACCTTTTCATTTCGACGGGAAATAGCGCCGATTGGTCACTACTTTATCACACAGTAAGCAAAGACTGCCAAAGAACAAGCCAAGCGTCATTCCTTGACCTTTATAAGAAAAATAAGGTCTATTATGACAACGCCCCTGCCCTTTGGTGCACAAAATGTCAAACGGCAATCGCGCAAAGCGAACTTGAAAGTGCGGAAAAGTCTAGTACATTTAACTATTTAAAGTTTTACATAAAGGATAGTGACGAATATATCGAAATCGCGACGACGCGTCCAGAACTTTTGTGCGCGTGTGACTGCATTTTTATAAATCCAAAGGACGAAAAAAGAAAATATCTTTTAGGCAAACAAATCCGCGTTCCTTTATACAACTTTTATGTGCCAGTTTTGCAAGACGATAAGGTCGATATGGAAAAAGGCACGGGCGTCGTTATGTGTTGCACATTTGGCGACCAAACAGACACACAATGGTTTAAAAAATATAAGTTGGAACTCAAGGTTGCAATCGACGATTACGGTCGTATGACCGACCTTGCGGGAAAATATGCGGGTCTTAAAACTCTTGAAGCGCGCGCTCAAATAATTGAAGATTTGAAATCAAACGACCTTTTAATTAAGCAAGACCCAATCGTCCACCAAGTTTCCGTTCACGAAAGGTGCGGGACAGAAATGGAGATTAAACTTAAAAAGCAATGGTTTATTAAAACTCTTGAAAACAAGCAAAAGTGGCTAGAACTTGGAGACAAAATCAATTGGTACCCTTCGTTTATGAAGTCGCGCTATGTTGACTGGGTCGAAAATTTGATGATGGATTGGTGCATTTCAAGGCAAAAATATTTTGGTGTTCCATTCCCTGTTTGGTACTGCAAAGACTGCGGAAATGTCGTTGTCGCAAGCGAAGACAAACTCCCAGTCAACCCACTTGTTGACACGCCAAAACACGCGTGTAGTAATTGCGGTGGACACAATTTTGAGCCTGAAAAAGACATTTTGGACACTTGGGCAACAAGTAGTGTTACACCACAAATTAACACGAAATGGAAAGTTAGTGATGAGTTTTACAAAAAGATGATGCCAATGTCTCTTCGTCCTAACGCACACGATATTATTAGAACTTGGGACTTTTATACAATCGTAAAATCTTTCTATCATAGCGACATTCTCCCTTGGAAAAATGTTATGATTAGCGGATTTATTATGGCTAACGCGGGCGAAAAAATGTCAAAAAGAAAGTCCAACTCAAAGATGAGCCCTGAGACGCTTATCGCAAATTATTCGGCGGATGTCGTAAGATATTGGTCGGCATCAGGCGGACTTGGGCGTGACATTATTTTTAGTGAAGACAAATTAAAACTCGGCGCGCGCCTTGTCAACAAATTGTACAATGCGTCAAAGTTTGCGTGGTTGTTTATCGAAAATTATGAGCCTAAAACTAAGCCTACCCTTCTTCCTATCGATAAGTGGCTTATGTCGAAATTTTCGAGTATGAAAGCAAAATTTTTAAACTATCTTGACGGCTACGAAGTGGGACTTGCGATGAGCGAACTTGAAACCTTTTTCTGGGATTTTTGCGACAACTATATCGAACTTGTAAAGGTTAGGCTATACAACGAAGAAACCCACGGCAAAGAAGCAAAAGAAAGCGGTCAATATGCAATTTACTATGTTCTTCTTGAAATGCTCAAAATGTTTGGAATTTATCTTCCACACATTTGCGAAGAAATTTATCAAAACACTTACAGAGAAAAATTGGGCGCTATTTCCCTTTATAAATTAGCGTTTGAAGATTTGAACGAAAAAGAAGATAAGGAACTTATAAAAAACGGCAACCTTGTTTGTGACATCGTATCAAATGTTAGGGGCTACAAGACGGACAACAAAATTTCACTTAAAACTAAACTTACAAAAGTCGACATTGAGACTCCAAACGCGGACTTTGTAAAATCTTGTTTGAGCGATATATTAGACGCAACTTGCGCACAAAAAATAGAAATAAAAGATGCAGAAAAGTTATCCACAAAAGTAGAAGGAATTGTGGAAGAATAAAAAATTAAAGGTGCTCGAAATTCAATTTTAATCTATTAGCAAAAAATGATTATAAAAAAATATATTTTTGATAATATAAAAAACTTTTTATTCATAATTAGAAAATACAAAAAATGATATGTTTTGGATTTAGATACATTAGAGAATAGTTTTATTCATAATTAGAACACATAAAAAATCATATGATTTAGATTAAGATACATTAGAAAAATAATTACACATAAAAAATCCCAAGGCTTTTAACCTTGGGATTTTTAACTTTTAAATGTTTGCGACTACTTTTTTAAAACAAAAGGACACAAATTTCCCTTTCGTTTTTGGAAAAAAAATATGAATACCCTTGCTTTTAGTACAAAACAAATTCACAGCGCGCTTATAAAAGCTTTTGACTTAAAATTAAAGTATTTTTTGTTTTTTAGCAACTTTGCCGATAATGATTGCATAATTATAATCTTTATTGAATCTTTAAGGGATTTTTCAAAAAATGCGATTGAGCATGTGCATATTTATAACCCATTCCCTTTGCCTATAAGACATAATTTTTCTTGACTACTTCTAAAATTACTTGACACTATCATCGTCTGCTAAAACTTTTGTTGTTTTTTTGTCTTTTTAAAAAATCGCACTAAATTTACGAGTTTTGTTTAATTTTCCCTTGTTTTTTGTCATTTTTACCCTTTTTTTGACCCTTTTTTATATTATTAAACAATTTTTCGTAAACAATTAGTGTTCTTTATCTTCAACTTATTAAAAAGGCATTTTACATTGCTTTTTTAAACTATCAACTTTAATATTATTAATTGTTCTTTATTTCTTAACTCTCACCTTATTAACAACTTTTTCACATTGGATAAAATATAAAAATTTTAAGGGTAAAAATTTTCGTGCCACTAGGAATCTCGCCGTACGCATCAAGATTTGTGATTAAAGTTGCAACTTAAGTTCTAGTTAAAACGCTTTTAAACTAAATGCTTTTTATTCATACCTCTTCTCCCACATACAATTCTATATGTCAAAACTTGATAATTCAAAAAAAAGTGTCATTTTTTTAATTTTTTTTAAAACCTTTTGAAAAACTTTATTTCCGTTTCATTCTTGTTTTTTTTAAAAGCGATATAAAAAAAGAGTAACCTTGTGTAAAAGTTACTCTATTCAAACAAAAAAAATCTTAAATAAAAAAGTCTTAAAAAAAATTTTTAAATGGTTGTGCCAACATCACCCAAAAAACTATTTTTCCATTATTTTATTTGCGACAAAACTAACGAGCGTTCCAGCACACATAAGTGGATAATATACAACGCTTCCTAACGCGCCCGTTTTTTCTGCGTTTTCTAATGTACAACAGACGGGCACTTTGCCGTGAAAATTTCTCTTTTTCAACTCATTTCGCATTTTTCTTGCTAATCCGTCATAAGAAGTCTTAAACAAATCCATAACTTCAAAGCGTGGGGCTTTGTATCTATTTCCCGTCCCCATAGCACAAATTAGGTTGATATTATGCTCGTTACAATACAAAATTGTTGCAATTTTAGCCCTAACATCGTCTATGCAGTCGATAACAAAATCGTAATTTTGTCCGCCTAAAATTTCAGGGAGAGAACATTCGTCTATTCTAACCTTTTTAGGTGTAACAACACATTCTTTATTTATTTCCATTGCGCGTGCGCAAGCGACTTCAACCTTTGGTTGCCCCAAAGACGAATAGGTGGAATAAAGTTGTCTATTAAGATTTGTTTCTTCAAAATTATCGCTATCGACGATTGTTAGATTTTTAACTCCCAATCTATACAACATTTCAAGCACATATCCGCCCACTCCGCCAACGCCCAAAAGGCAGATATTTGCGTTTTCTAGTTTTTCTAAATTTTCCCCCACAACCAGTTCGGTTCTTTCAAATTGCGACATAAATTTCTCCTTTTTAAAAAGAAATCCACAAAATGTTGTGGATACTTTTTTATTAAAATTACACCTTAAAATACCATTTTGCCATTCTCATCTTGCCCTTTGTTTGTGGCGGAAATTTGGTCTTTAACTCCATTTTTACAGGTTTATGCAAAACACTTTTTTCACGCGTAAAGGCAAGGAAAGACGCTTTGCCGTGATAATGCCCCATTCCCGATTCGCCAAAGCCACCAAAAGGCAATTTAGTTTCAAGAAGGTGGACAACGCAGTCATTGATACAACCGCCACCGAATCTGCCATAATTTTTCACCATATAGATTTTCTCTTTGTCTTTTCCAAAATAATAAAGCGCAAGTGGATGTGGCATAGCGTTAATTTTCTCTAGTTCTTGCTCAAAATCTTGAAATTCCAAAATAGGCATAATTGGCCCAAAAATCTCTTCTTGCATACATTTGTCGTCACGAGAGACATTTGTCATAATCGTTGGTTCTAACTTTTCGCCAACAACTTTTCCGCCAAAAACGACTTTGTTTATGTCAATCATCTCTTGCAATCTATCAAGCGCATTTTTGTTGATAATTTTTACAAAATTTTCTTTTAATTCGTCGTTTGAATAGTAAAATTTTGCCGTGTATTTTTTGACTGCTTCAATAAAGGCGTCTTTAATTTCGCTATGGACTAAAATGTAATCTGGCGCGACACAAGTTTGACCTGCATTTAAAAATTTTGCCCACACAATTTTCTTGGCTGAGGTATCAACATCGGCGTCTTTATCGACAAAACAAGGGCTTTTCCCGCCAAGCTCCAAAATCATTGGCGTCAAATTATTTGCTTGACTTAAAGCCAACTCTTGCGCCTTTTTGTAACTTCCAGTGTAGAAAATAAGGTCAAATTTTGACGAGAAAATCTCTTCAATGTCCTTTTCG